>NZ_JAKMTD010000007.1:0-110025 GCF_025772965.1 Campylobacter sp. CNRCH_2013_0898h
AGTTGAGTTTTAGTAGATTATAATATAATATTAGGATGATGTTAAATAAGTTAGATTTTTTCTTAAAAGATAATAATATATTTCTAAGTGGTTCTGCTGGAGTTGGTAAATCATTCTTAACTACAGAACTTGTTAAATTATATAGAAAACAAGGTAGAATTGTTGTTGTATTAGGTTCTACTGGATTAAGTGCATTTAATATAGGAGGAGTTACTTTACATAGTTTTTTTGCCTTTAAAAGATGTCAAAATTATGATGAATTGTATTATGAAGATCGAAAACAAAGAAATAAGTTAGAAAAATTAAAAAGAATTTTAAAACAATGTGATTTATTAATTATTGATGAAATTTCTATGATAAGTGCATCTTTGATGGAAATGATTTATTATAGATTAACAAGAAATGACTTTAGTGGTAAAATTTTATTAGTCGGTGATTTTTTTCAACTTCCACCTGTAATAAACTACAAAGAGAATCAAAACACTTTATTTCAAAATACTCTATATGCTTTTTCTTCTCAAGCTTGGAATGATTTAAAATTTGTCAATTTAAAGCTTAGTATTACTAAAAGAACTTTAGATAAACAATTTTATGAATATTTATTTTTTCTTAGAATTGGCAAAGTAAATCAAGAAATACTAAGTTTTTTTAAAAAAATGTTAATTTATCCAAAAGATTTGCTTGAGTATATGGACGAATATACCCTATTGTGTGCTACAAATAAAAAAGCTAATTGTATAAATGCTAAAAAATTAAATCTTTTGCAAGGTAAAGAAAAAATATTTAAATCAAGAATGGAAAAATTAGATTATACTTTAGATGATAAAATTTATGAGCAGTGGATTAAAGGATTAAATTCTTTAGAGGAGTTAAAATTAAAAATAGGTTCTAAGATTATTTTTTGTGTAAATAATAAAGAGGAAAATTATTACAATGGAGAACAAGGAATTATTTTAGATTTTATAAAAGATAAAGAGCAAGAATATATTCTGATAGAGAAAAATAATGGTGAAAGATTGAAATTAAAACCATATGAATATACCTTAGAAGAGTATGAGTTAGACAAAGATGAAAAACTAGAAGTTAAGATAAAAGCTAAATTTGTTCAATTTCCTATAAAACTAGCTTATGCTATAACAATCCATAAATCTCAAGGTATGAGTATAGATAAGCTTATATGTGATATTGATGGAATTTTTGAAAAAGGACAACTATATGTATGTTTATCAAGGGCCATTAATCCTTGTAATTTAAAAATCATATATAATTATAAAATGCCTTTTGAGGATTATTTTTTAAGAATTTTAAAAACCGATAAAGAAGTGAAAAAATTTTATTTACAAGAAAAATTTATAGATTTAGAAGAAGATGAGGAGATAATATGAAGTGGATTATAGTTTTGCTTTTAATGTTTTTTAATATCCATGCTAGTTCCTTGAGTATAGAAAATTTTAGAACTGATTTATATTCAAAGGTTGGAAACAATACTTTAAAAAAAATTGAAATGAATTTAGATTTTGAAGGAGAAAATTTAGATCAAAAGAAAATTATAGATGCTTTAAATACCATTGTATCTAGTTATTTTTATGAAGATTTGTTTACAGAAGTTGGTAAAAATAATTTTAAAGAAACCTTGCTTAAATTTAGTAATAAAAAATATAAAACTCAAATTAAAAATATTTATATTTTAAAAATTAATTCGGTAGCTAAGTTTGACTTGGAAGAATTTAAGCGTTTTATAAATGATTTGGAAAAAAAAGATGACAATACAATAAAAACTATCAAACAAAAGGAAATTCAAGATAATTCCAAAGTTGCAAAAAATACGGATCAAAATAATACTCAATCAAAAGATATAAATACCGATCAAATAAACAACAATGATAAAGATGATAATAAAAGTTTTAATCAAGATACTAACACAAGTAAAGAGGCTATGGATATGATTTTAAAAACCATGGAAAAAACTCAAATGCAAATGTTAGCTCCAAGTAAAGAACAACAAGATTTGTTTAATGAAATACCATTTTGATTATTGAATAATATCAAAATGGCTTGGGATTTTTGGTATAAAAATATTTTCGTTGATATTTTGATCAAATTTCTGATTATAAAAATAAATACTAACTAAGTTTCCTAACTCATCTTTATAAGAAATATTACTAAGATTATCATTTTTTAGTTTGATATTATATGTGATATTTTCGTATTTTGCTTCATAATTTTCATGAGATATTAATTTTGCATTTTTAAAAATTTCTTGAAGATTTGGTAAATTTTGCAATTGAGTATAAATAGCTTGTTCTAACTCAGGCTCTATGATAATAACTTCTTTGTGATTGATATAAATTTGTTTTTTATTTGGTTTAGTATAATTCCAAAAGGCTTTATTTTGAGTAATGATAAAATTTCCTTTATAATTTAGCGAAGAATTATTGCTTTGCACCTTTTGTTCAAAATCACTACTAAAATTTTTAAAATTTATATCAAAAGCAAAAATACTACAAACAAATAACATTAAAAATATAAAATATCTCATAATTATCCTTTAAAAATTTTGTAAATTATATAAAATTTATCCAAACAAAACTTTTTATATAGTTCTAATTAAATTCAAGGTATAATCTAGCATATATTTTTGTAATTAAAGGTAAAAAAATGTTTTCTAGTGTATTTAAAGTAATATTTGGCACAAAAAATGATCGAGAAGTAAAAAAATATTTAAAGAGGGTTGTGCAAATTAATGCTTTAGAATCAAAATACCAAAATTTAAGCGATGATGAATTAAAACAAGTATTTATAGAATTTAAAACACAAATTCAAAAAGAAGAACAAACTTTAGACCAAATACTGAATGATGTTTTTGCAATAGTTAGAGAAGTAGGAAAAAGAACTCTTAATATGCGCCATTTTGATGTGCAATTAATTGGTGGTATGGTTTTACATGATGGAAAAATTGCTGAAATGAAAACTGGGGAAGGTAAAACCTTGGTTGCAACTTTACCTGTTGTATTAAATGCTATGAGTGGTAAGGGTGTGCATGTGGTTACTGTAAATGATTATTTGGCTAAAAGAGATGCAGAGCAAATGAGTGCTATTTATAATTTTTTAGGTTTTAGTGTAGGTGTGATAGTTTCAGAACAAAATAGTGATGAGGCACATAAAAAAGCTTATGAGTGTGATATAACTTATGGTACAAATAATGAATTTGGCTTTGATTATTTACGCGATAACATGAAATTTTCAAAGCTTGAAAAAGTACAAAGAGAGCATAATTTTGTTATAGTTGATGAAGTAGATAGTATTTTAATAGATGAAGCAAGAACTCCGCTTATTATAAGTGGGCCTACAAATAGAACTTTAGACGGCTATGTTAAAGCAAATGAAGTAGCAAAACAAATGCAAAAAGGCCAAGTAGCTGTTACTCCTCAAGAATTGCCAAGTGGTGATTTTGTTGTTGATGAGAAAAATAGAACTATTATGATTACAGAGGCTGGAATTTCTAAGGCTGAAAAATTATTTGGAGTAGAAAATTTATATAGCTTAGATAATGCAATATTGGCCCATCAGCTTGATCAGGCTTTAAAAGCACATAATTTATTTGAAAAAGATGTGCATTATGTATTAAGAGATAAAGAAGTTGTAATTGTTGATGAATTCACGGGAAGATTAAGTGAAGGAAGACGCTTTAGTGATGGCTTGCACCAAGCATTAGAAGCTAAAGAAGGGGTAAAAATTCAGGAAGAAAGTCAAACTTTAGCAGATATTACTTTCCAAAATTATTTTAGAATGTACAAAAAGTTAGCAGGCATGACAGGTACTGCACAAACTGAGGCAACGGAATTTTCTCAAATTTATAATTTAGATGTAGTTTCTATACCTACAAATATACCAATTGCAAGAATAGATAAAGATGATTTGATTTATAAAACTCAAGAAGAAAAATTTAAAGCAGTTATTGAAGAGATAAAAAAAGCAAATGCAAAGGGTCAGCCAGTTTTAGTGGGAACTGCAAGTATTGAAAGAAGTGAAGTATTTCATAATATGCTTGTAAAAGAACGCATTCCTCATCATGTGCTTAATGCTAAAAATCACGAGCAAGAAGCTTTGATTATCCAAGATGCAGGTAAAAAAGGTGCAGTGACTATAGCTACTAATATGGCAGGTCGTGGGGTTGATATAAAAATAGATGATGAAATAAGAGCTTTAGGCGGGCTTTATATTATAGGAACTGAGCGTCATGAAAGCAGAAGAATAGACAATCAACTTCGTGGTCGTGCAGGGCGTCAAGGTGATCCTGGTGTAAGTAGATTTTACTTAAGTTTAGAGGATAATCTTTTGAGAATTTTTGGTGGTGATCGCATAAAAAATATCATGGAAAGATTAGGTATAGAAGAGGGCGAGCATATAGAAAGTCGTATTGTTACAAGAGCTGTTGAGAATGCGCAAAAAAAAGTTGAAAGCTTGCATTTTGAGAGCAGAAAACATTTGCTTGAATATGATGATGTGGCAAATGAACAAAGAAAGACTATTTATAATTATAGAAATGAATTGTTAGATGAAGAATTTGACTTGCAAGATAAAATTTTAAAAAATATTGCCGAGTATAGTAATCACTTAGTAAGCCAAATTTATCTAAATGCAGAACTTGAAGATGATGTTAAGCATTTTGAAAGCTTAAAGCAAAAAGTAAGTTATGAGTGTAATCTTGAGCTTAGCGAAGCTGATTTTAAAGATTTAGGTGTAATTGAAGCAGAAAATAAATTAAGTGAAATTTTAGAAAAAGCTTACAAAGATAAAATGAATATTATTGAAGATAAGGAAGCTAGAAGAATTGAAAGAATTCTATATCTTCAAATTTTGGATAATCTATGGAGAGAGCATTTATACCAAATGGATATTTTGAAAACTGGTATAGGTTTAAGAAGTTATAATCAAAAAGATCCTTTAGTAGAATACAAAAAAGAAAGTTATAATCTTTTCATGGAGCTTGTTGAGCGTGTTAAATTTGATAGTTTGAAATTATTATTTAATGTAGTTTTTACTCAAAAAGAAGCACAGAATTTTGAAGAAAAAAGCCATGAACAAAACGAGCAGTTTTTAGCTAGTACCACAGAAAGTGGTGTTGATGAAAATGGTGAAGCACAAATTACTAAAGTGCCTAGAAATTCACCTTGTCCTTGCGGTAGTGGTAAAAAATATAAAGAATGTCATGGTAAAAGTGGTCCTAAAAAGGGTATTTTAGCTTAAGGTTTGAAATGAAATTAGTTATAGTTGAAGATGATATAAATATGAGAAAATCACTCGAAATTGCTTTGAGTGAGTATGAAGAATTTGCTATAAAATCTTATAAATCAGCAACTGAAGCTTTAAAAAAACTAAATGATGATGTTGATTTGATTATTACAGATATTAATATGCCGGGTATGGATGGTATTGAATTTGTGCAAGCTTGTGAGAATAAATATGATTTTATTATTATTACAGGTAATGCAACGCTAAATCGTGCCATAGAAGCAGTAAGACTTGGAGTAAAAGATTTTCTAGTAAAACCATTTGATATTAATACTTTAGTAACTGCGATAAAACGCGCAAAAATAATTCAAGAAAAGACTTCTAAAAAAACAAACAAAAAGATTATCAAAAAAGAAGAAAATCAAGATTTTTATGGTACTTCTAAAGCTTTGGAAGATTGTTTAAAATTGGCTACTAAGGCTGCTAAGACAGATGCAAGTGTGCTTTTTTTTGGAGAAAGTGGGGTAGGTAAAGAAGTTTTTGCAAATTTTGTGCATAAAAATTCAAAAAGAGCACAAAAACCTTTTGTGGCTATTAATATGGCAGCAATTCCATCAAATTTGATAGAAAGTGAGCTTTTTGGTTTTGAAAAAGGTGCATTTACCGATGCTAATACTACTAAAATAGGGTTGTTTGAGCTTGCTAATGAAGGCACTTTGTTTTTAGATGAAATAGGTGAAATGCCTTATGAAATTCAAGCAAAATTATTAAGAGCCTTGCAAGAAAAAGAAATTACAAGATTAGGAAGTACTAAAAGTATAAAGATTGATGTAAGAATTATTAGTGCAACTAATGCTCATATAGAAAAAAAGATTACAGATAATGAATTCAGACAAGATTTATATTATAGGCTTAATACTATTCCTATTAATATACCACCACTAAGAGAGCGTCAAGAAGAAATTTTGCAAATTGCACAAAAGGTATTACTTGATACATGTAAAGAATACGATTTTAATGAAAAAACTTTAAGTCAAGAAGCACAAGGTGCTTTGCTAGCTTATGATTTTCCAGGTAATATTAGAGAATTGATTTCTATTATACAAAGAGCTTGTATTTTAAGTGAAAATGATGAGATTAGCGCTCAAGATTTATTTTTAGAAAGTAGAAAAAGTAAAGATATTAAAAATCTTGAAAAAGAATTGATTTTAGAAGCTTTAAAAAATTCGCAAGATATTGCAGAAGCAGCTAAGCTTATAGGGATGAGTGAAAAAATTTTTAGTGAAAAAATGAAAAAATACAATATTACTTAAAAAGGATGGATGATGAAAAAAATAGCCATTGTAGGTGCAACAGGAGCGGTTGGCGAAGAACTTTTAAATGTTTTAGATGAGCTTGATTTCCCGGTTGAAAGTATTTTACCATTAGCAAGCGCAAAAAGTGCAGGTAGTGAAGTAGAATTTAGAGGAAAAAGTTATAAAGTAAAAGAATTAACTCCAAATGTTTTTAAAGAAAATCCTGTAGATATTGCTTTTTTTAGTGCCGGAGGAAACATAAGTGCTGAGTATGCAAAATACGCAGTAGAGTGTGGTGCTGTAGTGATTGATAATACTAGTCATTTTAGAATGGATGAAAATGTTCCTTTGGTAGTTCCTGAATGCAATAGCGAAGATATTAAAGATTGGGAAAAAACAGGAATTATTGCTAATCCAAATTGCTCTACTATACAAATGGTACATGTTTTAAAACCACTTGATGATGTATTTAATCTAAAAAGGGTAGATGTAAGTACTTATCAAGCAGCAAGTGGTGCAGGTAAAGAAGGTATGGAAGAATTAGTTCAAGGAATGCAAAGTTTTTTTGCTTTTAAATTAGATGAATTTGAGGCAAAAACTTTTCCATATACCTTAGCTTTAAATTTAATTCCTCAAATTGATGTTTTTAGTGAAAATGGCTACACTAAAGAAGAATTAAAAATGGTAAATGAAACGCAAAAAATATTGCATAAAAAACTTGAAATTTCAGCAACTTGCGTAAGAGTTCCTGTGCTTAGAAGTCATAGTGAAGCTATTACTATGCATTTTGAAAAAGATGTTGATGTTGCTAAGGTTAGAGAGATACTTTCTAAAGCACCAAGTGTTGTTGTGATTGATGATGTAGAAAATAAAAAATATCCTATGCCACTTTTTACAAGCGATACTAATGAAACTTATGTAGGAAGAATTAGACGCGATATTAATCATAAAAATATTTTACACTTATGGTGCGTGGCTGATCAAATTCGTGTAGGAGCTGCTACAAATGCAGTGCGTATTGCACAAAAATGGCTAGAATTGGTTTAAAAAGGAGAAAAATGTTAGAAAGATTTTTTGAAAATTTATTAGTTAAAAGTCGTTTAGTCACTATTTTGCCTGTAATTTTTGGCCTTATAGGAGCTTTTGTTTTATTTTTTATTGCAAGTTATGATGTGATTAAAGTTTTAAAATATGTATTTGAGTATTTTATGTTGCCTAATTCTACGGTAGATTTGCATGAGGATATTGTTGGTTTGATTATAGGGGCTGTAGATTTATATTTAATGGCTTTAGTTTTATTTATATTTTCTTTTGGAATTTATGAACTTTTTATTAGTGAAATAGAAGAATTTAAACAAACTAAACAGTCAAAAGTTTTAGAAGTGCACAGTTTAGATCAACTAAAAGATAAGCTTGCAAAAGTTATTATTATGGTTTTAGTCGTAAATTTTTTCCAAAGAATTTTGCAAATGCAACTAAATACGGTTTTGGATATGACTTATCTTGCAGGTTCTATTTTAGCTCTTTGTATAGGACTTTATTTTTTACACAAAAGTGATCATTAAAATAAGGAATAAAAATGATTTTTATTGATGCATGTTTTAAAAAGTCAACCCCTTATACTCCAGTTTGGATGATGCGCCAAGCAGGAAGATATTTACCTGAATATATGCAGGTTAGAGCAAGTGCTGGAGATTTTTTATCACTTTGTAAAGATTATAAAAAAGCGAGTGAAGTTACCTTACAACCAGTAGATATTTTGGGTGTTGATGCAGCTATTATTTTTTCAGATATTTTGGTAGTACCTTTAGAAATGGGTATGGATTTAAAATTTGAAAAAGGCGAGGGCCCTATATTTTCAAATCCTATTAAAACAAAAGAAGAATTGGAAAGATTAGATGTTGAAAAAAGCATTAAAAATCTTTCTTACGTTTATGATGCACTAGCATTTACTAGAGAAAAACTTACACAAGATAAAGCTTTGATTGGTTTTTGTGGAAGTCCTTGGACTATTGCTACTTATATGATAGAGGGTGGTAGTAGTAAAAATTATGCAAAGTGTAAAAAATTAGTCTATCAAAATCCTGAATTTTTACATCAAATTTTATCTAAACTTACTTTTGTTTTAAAGTATTATATTCAAGAGCAAATTAGAGCAGGTGCTAATGCTATACAGATATTTGATAGTTGGGCAAGTGCTTTAGAAAAAGAAATGTTTTTTGAGTTTTCTTTTAAATATATGCTTGAAATTGCTGATTTTATAAAGGAAAAATATCCGCATATTCCTGTGATTTTATTTCCTAAAGGGGTAAGTGGGTTCTTAGATGATATAAATGGAAATTTTGATGTCTTTGGAGTAGATTGGAGTACCCCTTTAGAGCTGGCTAAGGAAAAACTAGGCGCTAAATATACTTTGCAGGGTAATATGGAGCCTTGTAGACTCTATGATAAAAAAGCTATTGAACAAGGTGTGGATAAAATTTTAAATATTATGCAAGATAGTGCACATATTTTTAATCTCGGACATGGAATTTTACCTGATATTCCTGTTGATAATGCTAAATATTTTATCAAGCTAGTTCAAGAGAAATCTAAAAAGTGAGTAAAATAACTTTTGGGCCTATAAGTTCAAGAAGATTTGGACTTTCATTGGGAATTGATTTAAGTCCAAATCAAAAACAATGTAATTTTGACTGCGTTTATTGTGAATTACAAGCTGCAAAACCTTTGGAAAAATCTTTAATTTATCCTAAAATAAAAAATATTATCGATGAAGTACAAAGTGTATTTAAAAGTAATGTGCAATTTGACTTTTTAACATTAACTGCAAATGGTGAGCCTACTTTATATCCTCATTTAAAAGAATTAGTTTATGAGTTAAATAAAATAAAACAAGATAAAAAACTCTTAATCCTAAGCAATGGTAGTGGAGTTTTAAATTCGGATATTTTTGATGCTTTAATGTATATTGATGTGGTTAAATTTAGTCTTGATAGTGCAATGGAAAAAACTTTTTATAGAGTTGATAGGGCTTTAAAGCAAATAAAACTTGAAACAATGATAGAACAAATGATCGCCTTTAGAGAGAAATTTTTGGGTGAGCTTGTTATGGAAGTTTTAATTGTCAAGGGATTGAATGATAACAAAGATGAGATGTTGGCTTTAAACGAAGCATTTGACAAGATAAGACCATCAAGAGTGGATTTTAGCACTATAGATAGACCGCCTGCGTATCCTGTTAAAGGTATATCTTTGGAAAAGTTGGAAGAATTAAGTATGTATATCACTAGTGTGCCTGTTGTGCTTGCTAAACATTATTACAAAGGTGAAAAAATTGATTTTAATATCCAAGAGCTCCTGAAGATGCTGCAGCTTAGAGCGCAAAGTGAATTTGACATAGAAAACAAATTTAGTCAGCATAGTAAAGATATATTAGAAAAATTAATTAAAGAACGAAAAGTTGTTGTAGAAAATTTAGCAGGAGTAAAATTTTACAAAAAAGCGTAATTTTTTATAAAAAATCTTGACAAAAAAGTTTTTTTCTTATATAATATCATTTCTTATTTATTGATGTTCCGGATTAGCTCAGCGGTAGAGTAGTCGGCTGTTAACCGATTGGTCGTAGGTTCGAATCCTACATCCGGAGCCACTTTGTAAATTTAATCTCATGTATATTTTATAATAATCTAATTTGCAATTTATAATTATATTTTTTTTGATGTTCAATTAGTATTTTCTTATTTTATGAAAATACTAATTTTTAATATCAAAAGTAAAAAATTTACTTTCAAAATTATTTCCTACTTTTTCATATTGAAACATAGCAGGTTCTAAATTTTGGACTTCATGATATAATAGTCCTAGTGCAAGTCTTGCTTCTAAGGTTTCTTCATTTTCTAATTTTGCAAGCTCTAGTAAAGCTATGGCTGAATTTGGATTATTAGAACCTATCGCTGCTACTGCGGCTAAAAATAAAGTTTGTGCATCTTTGATTTTATAATCATCTATTAAGATATTGTAAAGTGTATATGCTTCTTGGTATTCTTTAGCAAAAATATCAACATAAGCTAGAGCAAAAATCAGTCCGATGGAATTTTTATTACTCATAGCAAGTCTTTTTTTTATGTCATTTCTAACATGATTTAACAAGCCGGTAATTTGCATAAGTGTCACATAGCTGTCTTTAACTATACCAGCTCCACCAAATAAAGAATTATAATCAAGCTTGGTTGTTAAAAAATACATTTGTGCTTGTTTGGCATACTCTTTAATATCAAGATTTGTGTTTTTAGAATTAAAATATAAAATATTGCTAATAATATCCTCACCGAGCAAATCTTTTAATTCTTTTATTTTTTGATTTCTTAAAATTTCAAGATTATTGCCATTAGCAGCTACTATAGCAAACATTAATTCTAAAGGAGTATTTTTGCTATTTGAAAGGTTATCTAAATAAGGAATCATAGCAGTAAAGTCACTTTTAACTAGATGTAGTAAATATTTATAGATATTATGATTTTGATCGATATTATTATCTGCTTGTAAATTTTCCAAAAGTTCATTAGCAAGTTTGGTATAATCTTTTTTTACTAAATCCATGCAATATATGGCAAAAATACCTGCAATATAATTTTTTGGATTTAAATGATAAGCAGTTGAAAAATGTTTATATGCATTATTATAATCTTGCAGTTGTGCATAAGTTAAAGCAAGATTATAATGAATTACATCGTGAGCATGATAAATTTCACTTAAATTTTTAAATTCTTGATTTGCTTCTCTTAGATGAAAATTAAAAGCTAGATTGATAGCATGAGATAATTCCACATTAACGCCTGATAAAGCTTTGCTTTTAACAAGCAATTCATTTTCATACTCATACCCTTGTATGAAATTTCCCAAATCAGCTTTTGTGATGAGCTCCATGCTTTGTTTTATATCAAAAACGCGATAAGGTGAAAAATAAAAAAGTAAATCATAAATTTGTTGTTTTCCTGTGATTAAACTTTTGGCAAAATGTTGCTGCGCTATATCAATATTTGAAAAATTTCTTTTTAGTCTTGTTTTTATGTTATAGTATTTTGAGCCAATAGCTCTATCTTTTACATATAAAGTTTTTAAAATTTGTGCACCATTGTCAAATTGGCCTGTTTTTAATTCTACTAAAGCTAGAGCCATTTTGCTTCTTATGGCTTGATTTTCTATTTTTGATGCTTTTTCAAGATATTCTTTAGCTTTTTTATATTCTCCCAGTTTTGCATATAATAAACCTAAGGGTAAGCTTGCTTCATAATCTTGTTGCTTTTGCAAAAGATTAATGGCGTTTTGATCAGATTTTAATAATGCGTAAATTTTTGCCCCAAGGTAATAAGACTCCCCTTGATAGCTGTTGATATTACTTGAACGCATGAACATTTGTAAAGCCTCTGGATAAAATCCTTGATAGTAATTAATTAATCCTAGATAATAATCATACAAAGAAGATTTAGAATCTTGTGGTAAATGTACTCTTGCTAAATCAAGATAATATTTAAATTTCTCTTTATCGCCCAGATTAAAATAACACACAGCTATATTAATAGCTGCTGCAACTTTGTGTTCTTCTAATTCTAAAGATTGTTTGAAATTCTCAACAGCACTAATATAATCTTTTTGTTTCATTTGAGCTACACCAAGATTATAACTTGATAAAGATTGATTGAAAATATTAATATTATTATAAAGCTCTAAAGCACTTTCTATATCACCTTTTTCATATAATAAATTTGCCTTTTGTACTACAAGATCTAAAGCAGATTGTTTCACCTTTGTGATACTTGTACTAACATTATCTTCTAAAATTGGATTATTTGTGATTACTTTTTTATCTTCCTTAAAAACAAGAAGTAAAACTAAAATAATAAATAAAATTAGAGCAAGAGCACCAAGTGTTGAAATCAAAATAAGAAATTTTTTATCAAAAAGCTTTTTCTTTTCTTCAGGTTGTGATGCTTGAGGTTCTTCCTCTACTCTTTGAAAAGTACTTTCTTCTTCCTCTAATTCAGGAGGTATTGTGCCAGGAGGGATAGTTTGTTCTTCCACTCCTGGATTTTCATCAATCTCTGAAAAAGCTTTTTCTTGATTATCTTGTTCTTTAGGTGTTACTTCTTCGGCCATGTTTTCTCTTAAAAGTATTTTCTTAATGCATCAGGAATTCTTATATTTCCATCTTTTTCTTGATAATTTTCCATAATAGCTACTAAGGTTCTACCAACAGCTAGCGAAGAACCATTAAGTGTGTGAACTAATTCATTTTTGCCCTTATCGTTTTTAAAACGGATCTTTGCGCGTCTTGCTTGAAAATCTTTACAATTTGACACAGAGCTAATTTCACGGTATTTGTTTTGCGATGGAAGCCATACTTCTAAGTCTACTGTTTTCGCAGCAGAAAAGCCCAAATCTCCCGTGCAAAGCATTAAATGCCTATGTGCTAGACCCAAAGAGCTTAGTAAATCACTAGCGCAATTTAACATTTCTTCAAACATCAATTCACTTTGATCAGGCTTACATATACTAACAAGCTCTACTTTTTCAAATTGATGTTGCCTTATAATACCTCTTGTATCTCTACCCGCGCTTCCTGCTTCTTGTCTAAAACAAGCACTATAGCAGGTCATTTTTAAGGGTAGTTCTTCTTGAGTTAAAATTTCATTAGAATAAAGATTAGTTACAGGAATTTCAGAAGTTGAGATGAGATATAAATCATCATTTTCTACCTTATACATATCATCTTTAAATTTAGGAAGCTGTCCTGTGCCATACATGGTTGCGCTATTTACTAAAAATGGTACATTGACTAGCTCAAAACCTCTACTTCTATTAAAATCAATCATATAATTTACCAAGGCTCTACTTAGTAAAGCTCCTTCATTTTTAAGCACACAGAAACGACTTTGTGAGATTTTAACCCCTCTTGTAAAATCAAGCCAGTTTAATTTTTCTCCTAAATCATGATGTTCTTTGATTTCAAAATCAAAACTAGGAGGTGTTAGAACTTTTTTTAATTCTACATTTTCATCTTCATCTTCTCCAAAAGGTACGCAATCATCAGGGGTATTTGGTATTGCTAGGGCAATTTGTTCTAGTTTTTCTTCTAGCGTGCTAACGATTTTTGACTGAGTATTGATTTTTTCTTTATTTTGGCTTAGTTGTGCTTTTAAGCTTTCTTTATCTTGTGCTGTTGCAAGCTCTTTACTAAATTTATTTTGAAAAGCTTGAAATTCTTCCAAAAGTGCTTTTTCTTTTTTTAAATTTATAAATAAGTCGCTAAGTTCTTTGAGTAAATTTTCATCTACTTTTTTAGCTTTTAGTTTTTGCGCAATTTCATCAAAATTATTTTGCAAAAGTTTTAAATCTAACATTCTAACTCCTTTTATAGTCCTATTTTAGCATAAATTTTTTCCATTGTTTCTCGGGCTTGTTTTTTTGCTTTGCTTGCTCCAAATTCTAAAATCTCATCGATTTTAGAAGGATTAGCTAGTAATTTTTCATATTCTTCCTTAGCCGAGGCAAAATACTCACTAATGATTTCATTTAAATACATTTTAAAATGCCCATAACCTTCGCCACCTTTTTCATAACGACTTTTTAAAGTTTCTTGTTTTGTTTTGTCTAAAAACAATTTTGCGATTTTAAATACATTACAATTTTGCCAATCTTTTGGATCTTCTAAAGCCGTACTATCTGTGATAATGGAAGAAATTTGTTTTTTAATAGCTTTTGGTGTATTAAAAATATCGATTGTGTTTTGATAAGACTTGCTCATTTTAGCTCCATCAGTACCAGGCACTACTGCAACTTCATCATTAACTTTAGCTTGAGGTAGGGTAAAAATTTCACCCCATTCATTATTTACTTTTAAAGCTATATCTCTTGCTATTTCAACATGTTGAATTTGATCTTTACCTACAGGAACTACTTGAGCATTAAAAAGTAAAATATCTGCAGCCATTAAAACAGGGTAAGAAAAAAGCCCATGGTTGGCATTTAAACCTTTGGCAATTTTATCTTTATAGCTATGTGCTCTTTCTAAAAGTCCCATTGGGGTAAATTGAGAAAGAATCCAATAAAGCTCCATCACTTCTTTTACATCACTTTGTAACCAAAATACGCTTTTTTGTGGATCAATTCCTAAACTTAAAAAAGCTGCCGCAGCTTTGAGTGAATTTTGTTTAAGTTTTTCTCCATTAAAATTTGAAGTCATAGCATGATAGTTTGCTATAAACATATACATTTGATTTTCTTCTTGCATATTTAGCATTTGTTTTATAGAGCCAAAATAATTTCCTATATGTAAATCCCCACTTGGCTGTAATCCTGTAATAATTCTCATTTTACCTCTTTTTTGATTTCTTTAATTATTTCTTGGATATTTTTGTTTTCAATGTTTATAATGATATTTGCTTTTTTTTCATATTTTTTAATTCTTTGATCAAATAGTATTTTAGCATTGTTTGTGTTTGAAAATAAGGGTCTTGCGGCCAATTCTTCTTTATTTAGTCTTTGCAAGAGATAATCAAAACTTGCTTTTAAGTAAACGATAGTACCAATATTTTTTAATTTTTTTTGTTCTATGAAGCCACCACCGCTTGCAATAGAACAATTTTGCACATAAGTTAAAAACGAAACAAGTTTTTTTTCTTCTTTGCGAAATTTTTTTTCTCCATATGTTTTAAAAAATTCACTAATTTCAAGATTAAATTTTTCTTTGATTAAAACATCTGTATCTAAAAAGAATTTATCATATTTTTTTGCATAAGCCCTTGCTATAGTTGTTTTACCACAGCCCATAAATCCTACAAAAAGGAGGTTAGTTTTCTTGCTCATCTTTGCTACCTTTTTTTCTTGAAGCTAAAATTAAAGGTACACCTTCAAAGTTAAATTGTTTTCTAATTTGATTTTGTAAATATCGTTTATAACTAAAATGTAAAGCTTTTGGTCTATTCATAATTAGAGCTATTTTTGGAGGTGCTAAGTCGTATTGAACCGCATAATAAATTTTCACTAATTTACCATAATCATGTGGTAGCGGGTGGGCTCTTGTGGCTTCTTCTACCAAAGCATTTAATTTTGCTGTTGGAATTTTTTGGGTGAAATTTGCAAAAACTTCTAAAATTTTATCCAAAAGCACATGTATTCTTTTTCCACTTAAAGCTGATACGCTTACAACGGGCGCATAAGCTAGGAATTTAAAACGATCTAGTTTTAATTCTTTTAAAGTTTTATCAAAATCAAGTTCGCTTTTATCCCATTTATTAAGTACAATAATCACACCTAAACAATGTTTAGCAGCAAGCCCTGCGATACGCTCATCAAGTTCGTTAAAACCTTCAGCTGCGTCAAGTACTAAAAGTGCAATTTGAGCATTGGCTAGGGCATATTCAGTTCTATTAAGTGCATAACGCTCTAAACCCTGTATTTTCCCGCGTTTTCTAATACCCGCAGTATCTACAAATTCGATGATTTTATCTTTATGCATAATGCTTTCATTAACAGGATCAATTGTAGTGCCTGCTATATCGCTTACCACGCTACGTTCTTCTTTTACTAAAGCATTTAAAAGACTTGATTTTCCTACATTAACCCTGCCGATAATTCCCACTTTAATATGATTTTCATTAATAGTTTTTAGCTTAAAATCTCCGCTATTTTCATCAAAATTTTCTAAATAACTTTCAAAGTCTTCTTCTTCATCTGCATTTAAATAACTTTCATCTAAAAACTTACTAGCCCACATACAAAGCTCATCAATGCCTATATTATGTGTTACAGAGATATTAAAAACTTCTTTTACTCCAAAATTAGAAAATTCCCAAGATCTTTCCTCGTCTTTTTTGTTATCGACTTTATTGATTACTAAAGCTATGGGTTTGTTGAGTTTTTTCATTTCATAAAAAAAAGCTTTATCTTCATCATCAGGTAAAAATTTTCCATCCACCATATAAAAGATAATATCACTATTTTTAGCAGCTTTAAGCGAATTTGCTTTGATATTTTTAAAAAGCTCATTACTCTCATCAAGCCCGCCGCTATCTATCAACAAAGCTTTTTTGCCATCAATTTCTACTTCTATTTTATTAGTATCTCTTGTAGTTCCACTTATGTCACTAGTTATTGCAATGCGCTTTCTTGCAAGTCTATTAAAAAGACTTGATTTGCCAACATTTGGTTTTCCTATTAAAATAATACTTTGCATTAATACTCATTTTTTAAATTTTTATTTGTGATTATATAAAAATTGCCTTAAAATTAAGCAAAAAAGACTAAAATAACAGGAATTTTATATGGAATTTATATGTTAAGAATAGTTAAAAAGAATTTAGGTATATATTTTATGATTATTGCTTCTATAGAATTTGCATTTGTAGGTGCTTGTGCAAAAATTCTTAGTGAAGAATTATCATCGATTGAAATTATGTTTTTTAGAAATATTATAGGCACAGCTTTTATGCTTTATGCGCTTTCAAAATTAAATTTTCATAAAAGTGGCGGACATCTTGGACTGCTTATTTTTAGAGGTATTATAGGAACGATCGCTTTATATCTTTTCTTTTATAATGTTTCTAATATTTCATTAGGTGGGGCTTTTGCTTTTCAAAAAACAGCACCTATTTTTATAGCTTTGATTGCTTTTTTGTTTTTTAAAGAAAGTTTAGGATTAAAAGCTTGTTTTGGGATTTTGATTGCTTTTATAGGAGTATTATTAATCTGTCAGCCTTTTGCAGATAGCACTACGCATTCAGGTTTTGATTTAAAAAATAGTATTTTAGGAATTTTAAGCGGTTTTTGTGCAGCCTTGGCGCTAACTAGCGTAAGAGAGCTTAGAAAATCATACCCAGCGCCATTTATAGCTTTATCTTTTGTTTTAATTGGTACTTTGATGCCTTTAATGTCTATGATTGTAGGTTCTTTTTATGAAATAAGAGAGCTTGATTTTTTAATTGCTCCTTTTGTTATGCCTAGTCTTAAAGCTTGGATTTTTATTGTTTTGATGGGAATTTTTGGAGCAATGTATCAAATTCATGTTACTAAAGCTTATGGAGTAGCAAAAAAGGCAGGAGTTGTTGCAGGAGTTAGCTATATAGATGTAGTTTTTACTTTATTTTTGGGCATATTATTAGGAGATGAATTTCCTAGCTTAATGGTTTTTATAGGAATTTTTAGCATTATTTTAGGAGGAATTATTTTGGTTAGTAAGCAAACAAAAGGAAAGAAAAATGGAAAATAAAACAGATTTAATTTATGGTTTAGAAGATAGACCACCTTTTGCTAAGGCATTTTTTGCTGCATTAGTGCATTTAATGGCTATGTTTGTGGCTGTGATTACACCTGCTTTGTTAATTTGCAAAGGTCTTGGGATAGATGATACTAATACGGCTAGAATTATTTGTATGTCGCTTTTTGCTTCAGGTGTTGCTTCGCTTTTACAGATTAAAACTTGGGGTCCTATAGGGAGTGGACTTTTATCTATTCAAGGGACCAGTTTTAATTTTGTTGCACCTATTATTTTAGGTGGGCTTGTTTTAAAAAATAATGGTTTATCGCAAGAAGCAATGCTTGGAGCCATTTTTGGCACTTTAATGCTTTGTTCTACTACTGAAATGATTATTTCTCAAATTTTACCTTTTATTAGAAGAGTGATTTCGCCTTTGGTTTCAGGTATAGTTGTGATGATTATAGGTCTTAGTTTGATTAATGTTGGTCTTGTGAGTGCAGGAGGTGGATTTGCGGCTAAGGCAAGTGGTGAGTTTGGTTCTTTGCAAAATTTATTATTAGCCGGAGTTGTGATTTTAAGTATTATTGTTTTAAATCGTTTTAATAATGCCTATATAAGAATTTCTTCTTTATTTATAGCTATGATAATAGGGCTTTTAGTGGCTATGACTTTTGAAAATTTTAGTTTTAATTTTAATGAAAATTTACCTTTAGTGTTTTTACCCGATCCTTTGCATTATGGTTTGAGTATTGATTATAATCTTATTTTACCTTTGATTTTAGTTTTTATGGTAACTTCTTTAGAAACTATCGGCGATATTAGTGCTACTAGTGAAGTTTCAAATCAGCCAGTTAAAGGCGAACTTTATGCAAAAAGATTAAAAGGCGGGGTTTTGGCTAATGGTTTTAATTCCTTTGTTTCAGCCTTTTTTAATACTTTTCCAAATTCATGTTTTGGGCAAAATAATGGCGTTATAGCTTTAACAGGTGTTGCAAGTCGATATGTTGGATTTATTGTAGCTTTTATGTTGATGATTTTGGGTTTGTTTCCTATTGTGGCTGATATTACTTTGCAAATTCCAGAACCTATTTTAGGAGGAGCAACTTTAGTAATGTTTGGTACTATAGCTGCAACGGGAGTTAGGATTATTTCTAAGGAAAATTTAAATCGTCGTTCTATTATCATCATAGCTATGAGTTTGGGTATAGGGCTTGGAGTTTCTAATAATCCTGATATTTTAGAATTTATGCCAATGTGGTTTAAAACTTTATTTTCTTCAGGGATTGCAGCAGGTGGGATTACGGCTATTATTTTAAATTGCATTTTTCCGCTTGAAGAAAATGAAAAAAATAAAGTAAAATAATAAAAAATAAGGAAAAATAATGAAAAAAATGATACTAATAACAGGTCCTTGTGTAATAGAAAATGAAGAACTTGTTTTTAAAGTTGCACAAGAGCTTGAATGCTTTTTAAAAGATGGTAGAATTGATTTTTATTTTAAATCAAGTTTTGATAAAGCAAATAGAACTAGTATTAATAGTTTTAGAGGGCCAGGTCTTGAAAAAGGCTTGGAAATTTTGCAAAAAGTGAAAGATAAATTTGGCATGCAAATTCTTACTGATATTCATGAGAGTTCTCAAGCGAGTGTTGCGGCTGAGGTTGTAGATGTTTTACAAATTCCTGCCTTTTTATGCAGGCAAACTGATTTATTAGTAGCTGCTGCTAAAACAAAAGCCAAGGTAAATGTAAAAAAAGGGCAATTTTTAAATCCTGAAGATATTAAATACAGTGTAGCTAAAATTTTACAAACTAGAGGCATTGATGAAGAAGGTTTTGAAATAGCCAAAGAAAATGGAGTTTTTGTAGCTGAGAGAGGTTCGAGTTTTGGTTATGGAAATTTGGTCGTAGATATGAGAAGTTTGGTTATCATGAGAAAATATGCTCCAGTTATTTTTGATGCTACTCATAGTGTGCAAATGCCAGGAGCAAACGGTGGAAGTAGTGGAGGCAAAAGTGAATTTGTAGAGCCATTAGCAAGAGCTGCTGCTAGTGTAGGTGTAGATGGATTTTTCTTTGAAACGCACATTGATCCTTGCAAAGCTTTATGTGATGGACCAAATATGCTTGATCTTTCAAGACTTAAAAACTGCGTAAATACGCTTTTAAAAATTCAAGAAATCATTTAGAAAAGGAAAATTATGAAGATAATAGAGGGAAATTTAAGTTTAAAAGGTGATGAGAAAATTGCGATTATCAATGCAAGATTTAATCATATCATCACAGATCGTTTAGTTGAAGGTGCTAAAGATGCTTTTTTAAGGCATGGGGGCAAGGAAGAAAACTTAAGTCTTATCTTAGTGCCAGGTGCTTTTGAAATTCCTTTTGCATTAAAACAAGCTTGTGAGAGTAAAAAATTTGATGGAATTTGTTGTGTTGGAGCAGTAATTCGTGGAAGTACACCACATTTTGATTATGTAGCAGCTGAAACTACTAAAGGTATAGCAAGTGTAGGGCTTGGAGCTAATGTGCCTGTGAGTTTTGGAGTTTTAACAACTGATACCTTAGAGCAAGCCATAGAAAGAGCAGGTAGTAAAGCAGGTAATAAGGGTTTTGAAGCTATGCTTACTGTAGTTGAAATGCTTAATTTAATCCAAAAAATTAAGGCTTAAAATGGCTACTAGACACCAAGTAAGACAAAGTATAGTTTCTTTGCTTTATGCAGCACAGTTAAATCAAGAAAATAAAGATTTTATCAATGAATTTTTGGATGAGAAAAAAATTCGCAATGACCAAAGAAAATTCACTCTAGATTTATATAATGGTATCAATGAGCAACTTACTTTGCTTGATGAGAAAATCAATGAGTGTTTGAAAGAGCACAAATTAGATGGAGTAGCTAGTATAGAAAAGGCCATTTTGCGTTTGGGTACTTATGAGATTTTATTTACTTCTACACAAAAAGCGATTATCATTAATGAGGCTATAGAGCTTGCAAAAGAAATGGCAGGAGATAATGCTCCTAAATTTATCAACGGGGTGTTGGATAAAATTAACAAGGAAAAGCAATGAAACTTTGTGTGGCTTTTGATGTGTCAAGTTATGATGAGTGTATTAGTTTGGCTAAAGAATTAAAAGGTTTAGATCTTTGGGTTAAAATAGGGCTTAGATCATATTTAAGAGATGGAGCAAAGCTTTTAGAGGCGATTAAAAAAGTGGATGATTTTAAAATCTTTTTAGATTTAAAGCTTTATGATATACCAAATACCATGGCAGATGCTTGCGAAGAGCTTGCTAAACTTGATGTGGATATGTTTAATATCCACGCAAGTGCAGGTAAAAGTGCTATGTGTATGATTATGGAGCGTTTAAGTGTTTTGAGTAAAAGACCTTTGGTGCTTGCTGTATCTGCTTTAACTAGTTTTGATGAGCAAGAATTTTTTAGTATATATAGACAAAATATCAAACAAGCCGTTAAGGAATTTTCTAAAATTAGCTATGAAAGCGGTCTTGATGGTATGGTTTGTTCGGTATATGAGAGCTTATTGATTAAAGAAAATACAAATACAAATTTTATTACACTAACTCCTGGAATTCGTCCTTTTAAAGAAAATTTAGATGATCAAAAAAGAGTAGCTGATATACAGTGTGCTAAGGATAATCTGTCAGATTTTATCGTGGTTGGAAGACCTATTTATAAGGCAAAAGAACCTAGAATGGTTTGTGAGAATATATTAGAGCATTTAAAATAAGCCTAGAGGCTTATTTTAAATAAATTTTCATTTTCTTATTTTCTAAAATAATTCCATCATCATCACTAATAATTTGAAATTCTCCATTAAAATATCTTAAGAAGTCGTTTTCAAATTTCATAGATTCTTGATCGCAAAGCATTTTTGTCGAAGCAAGATTATCTTCTATTTTGATACTACTTCCTTGATCTTTATAGTTTCCAAAAAATCTATTACATCCTGATACACCAAAAACTCTTTTATCTTTATTATCAAAACTAATGCTTGCTTTAGTATTTTGAGGAAGTTCATGATTTTTTCCATTAGCTTCATAAGAACTTATAGTAAATTCTTTATTTTGTAAATCATCAACACTTAAATTTGCCACAGAACACCCACTAAAAATAGCTAAGCTCGCTATACTTAATGTGATTATTTTTTTCATTTTTATACTCCTTTGATTTATACATGAAAATGTTTTAATTCATCCTCTAAATTTTGACAAACTATATTTAACTCATGAGCAACATCTAATAAAATTTTTGAAATTTCTTCATTTTTATCACTTAATTTTACCGTTTCTTGCATTTTATCAAGCAAAGATTGCAAAGTTTCTTGTGTGCTTGAAATTTTTTGCATGCAAGCATTTGCTAAATCTCTTGCATTTTCATTGCAAACTTTTACTTCATTGGTTCCTTCTACAAGTTCTTTTGCATCTTGATTTAAAGAGTTAATTTCGTTAGCATTGTGTTTTAACTCTTTAGAAACTTCATTGATACTATCTACCAATTGTTTGGTTACGATGGCAATATTTTTTAAAAATTCTTCTGAATTTTGAGCAAGATTTCTTACATCTTCAGCAATAACTGAAAAGCCACGACCAAATTCTCCAGCACGCGCAGCTTCAATACCTGCATTTAAAGATAATAGATTGGTTTTATCAGCAATTTCTCCCATCATGTCAGAAGCTTTTTTAATCTCTTCTGCTTGTTTTTCCATAACTTCTACTTTTTGAGACAATATATCTTCATTTTCAGCTACAACTTTTACCTTATCTACTACTTGATTTAATGAGTCAAGCATAGTGTTTAAAACTTCAAAAGATTTTGTATTGGCTTTATTTGCGTTATTTGAAAGTTCAGCAAGATCTTGTAATTCTGTATGAATTTGCTCACTTAAATGATAAGATTCATCAGTTTTTGTATGACCTTCTTTAGTTCTATTTGCTAGATCGAGTGCATTAGCATTTAAAAGTTTAGATTGTTTATCTACCATTTGAGAATTTTCATTAGTAGAAATCACTGTATTTTGAATTTTTTCAATAAATTGGTTGATGTAGGTGCAAGCTTTACCTATTTCATCGGTGCTTTTTATATTAATTCTTGCGCGTAAATCTCCATCGCCGCTAGCTAGTTCTTTGGCATGTTTTAAAAGATCTAAAACAGGATTACCTACAACTATTTTTAAAATATAAAGTACAGCAAAAACGGTAAAAAGTAAAGCAACACTAAAGATTATAATATAGGTTCTAGCTGAACTTGCCAAATCATCATCTACATGTTTTAAATCATTGTACATATCCATAACACCCAAAACATCACCTTCTTTAGCATTAGCATGACAAGCAAGACAACCTTTATTGGCGATAAGTGGGCGTATAAGTCTTAGATAATGTCCTTGTTCGTTATTGATTTCAACGGCTTTAATTTCTGGCTTGTTAAATTGCTCGTTGATAATACTCTCATCACTTTTTGTAAAATGTTGTATTTCAAAGAGCTCAACTGTGCTTTTTGAAGGATAAATTTTAATATCTTTTATACCTTCTATTTCACCAGCATCTTTTATAGCTTGTTCTATAATAGCAGGATCGCCCAAATTCATTGCCATTCTTAATGTTTGAAAAACAGAAGTACTTAAAGTATCTAAATGTGCACGGCTGATTCTATCTGTAGTTTGTTGAGAATCTTTTTGTAAGATAATCTGCATGATAATAAAACTAATTAGCAATGTAGAAATCATTGCTAAAGATATTTTTGCACCTATGCTTTTAAACATTTAAAACTCCTTTTATTAGTGTAAAAAGTGTCTTATGCCGCTAAAGTATAATGCGATACCATACTCATTAGCAGCTTGGATGATATCCTCATCTCTTATGCTTCCACCTGGTTCAATGATGGCTTTTACTCCTATTTTGCTAGCCTCATCTATACTATCTCTAAATGGAAAGAAAGCTTCGCTTGCTAAAACACAACCATTTAGATCAAGCCCCATTTCCTTGGCTTTATTAATAGCTGCTTTAGCTGCATCGATACGACTTGTCATACCCATACCAATGGCTACCATAGCTCCATTTTTTACATAAACTACATTGTTTGATTTAGTAAATGCAGCAATTTTCATAGCTATTTCAAGATCTTTTAATTCTTGTTCATTAGCTTTTCTTTCGCTTTTTAAAATCGCATTTTTTAATTCATCTTCTTTAACTTCATCACTATCTTGATATACAAAACCACCATCTATGTGCTTAAAATCATATTTATCATAAGCTCTAGTTAAAAATGGCGCTTTTTGTGTAAAGATTTTAATACGCTTTTTATCTTTAAAAACTTCCAAAGCATCATCGTCTACATTTGCTGCAATAATAACTTCTATATAAATTTCATTGATTTTTTGCGCTAATTCTTTATCTAAAGTTCCATTGATAGCAACAACCCCACCATAAGCACTTAAGGTATCGCATTTAAGAGCATGGATATAGCTTTGGAGTAAGTTTTCTTTTATGGCAAATCCGCAAGCATTTGCATGTTTTACAATGGCTACTGCCGGAGCTTTATCAAAAGCACTTGCTAAATTTAAAGCCGCGTTAATATCGGTTAGATTGTTAAAACTTGCTTCACCTTTTAAGGTTGTAAAATTGTGTGTGAAAAAGTCATCAAATTCATATAAAGCACCTTTTTGATGAGGGTTTTCTCCATATCTTGTGTCAAACACTTTTTGACCTACGATAAATTTACTTGCACCAAAGCCACCATTAAAACGCTCATTCATATAATTTGCTATGTAAGCATCATAATTTGCTGTATGCTCATAAGCTTTGATCATCAATGCTCTTCTAAAATCAAGATCTAAGGTATTATCTTTTAAAGCTTGTATGATTTTATCATAGTCTAAAATATCACAAACGACAATGACATTTTTAAAGTTTTTTGCACCACTGCGTATCATAGCAGGACCACCAATGTCGATATTTTCTACAATCTCATCAAAATCTTGGGTTAAAATTGTAGTTTTTTTGAAAGGATATAAATTCACACAAAGCAAGTCTATACTTTCGATGTTGTAATCTTTGGCTTGTTTTTGATGATCTTCATTTTCTCTTTTGTATAAAATTCCACCATGAATTTTTGGGTGCAATGTTTTAACACGCCCTTCAAACATTTCAGGGCTTTGAGTAAATTCACTAACTTCTTGTACTTGTAAATTATTTTCTTTTAAAAGCTTATAAGTACCTCCGGTGGATAAAAGCTCATAACCTAATTTAGTAAGTTCGCTAGCAAATTCTACAACACCTTCTTTATCACTCACACTAATTAGTGCTTTCATTAATTTTTCCTTTCTATATATTGTTTTAAAAATTCATATGATTCATTAATTTCTTGAAATTTTTTAACACCTTCTTTGATTTTTTCTTCATCACTATTGTTTGCGTTTAAAATATCAGGGTGGTATTTTTTGGCAAGTTCTCTATAGCGTTTTTTAAGCTCTTGTAAGTTTGCATTTTCATTTAAGCCTAAAATTTCACAAGCCTTTTGTAAATTCATACCTGTATTTTGTGTTTGCATAGAGTTTAAAAGTTTTTCAAGTATATTTACATCAAGTTCAAAAGCTCTAATGATAGCTCTTAAGACATCTTTTTTGGTATTGTTAAGTTCTCCATCAATCAAAGCCATTGCTACTAAGACATTTAAAATATTAATTCTTTCTTGTTGTGGTAAAGGCACTTCTTTGATAAACTCTTTGGCTATATCAAAAGTATCATTTAAAGTGTTTTTATGTTCATTAAAACATTGTTTTAAAAAATCTCTTTCTTTTTTATCTTTAGCATTATAATCAAGAATTTGTGAGATCATGTTTGCTTCATTCTCGCTAACTCTACCATCACTTTTTGCTATTTTTGCTAAAAGCGCTATAACATAATAGTTTAATCTCCTTTTAAAGCCATCAATCCTTTCTTCATGATAGCCTTGTTTAAAGCCTTGAGAGAAGCTTTTAGCTCCTTTTTTGAAAGAGCCTAAAAGATCATCTTTACCCCAAGTTTTATAATACCAATAAAATGCAAGAATTGCTAATACTAATAAAACAAAAAGCATTTCTATCCTAAATATTCTTTAAATTTATCAAAATAAATTTTTTGTAGTTTTACTAAAGATATCTTAATATCATCTAAAACGAAATCTTTTTCATTTAAAATTCCAAGTTTTGCAAAATTAATTTTCATTTTGTTTGCAAATTCAATAAAATTTTCTTCATTTTTAACACCAATTACAACTCTAGTTGGACTTTCTTCAAAAATAAAACTTCTGTTTTTAAAATTTGTTTTTACATTTACACCCAAATTCGCCTTTGCGCTCATTTTGGCTAAAGTCATAGCAAGACCACCTATGCCTATGCTATTAGCACAATCAAGTAACTTTGCTTCGTTTGCTTTTAGTAAGAAATCCCATAGTTTTAATTCTGCTTTAAAATCTATATCTTCAAGCTCTCCTGCGACTTTTTGATCTAGTACTTTAGCAATCAAAGATCCACCAAAACTACCTTTGCTTTCTCCTATTAAATAAATAGCTTGCGTTTCTTTACTAAAGTATGATTTTAAAACATTTTCTGCTTTTTCGTGAATACCAACGCAAGCTATGGTTGGACTTGGAAAAATACTTACTCCATCGGTTTCATTATATAAAGAAACATTTCCGCTTACCACAGGGGTATTGAGTTCTTTACAAGCTAGTTTAATACCTTCGCAGCCTTGAGCAAATTGCCACATTACTTCAGGGTTTTGTGGGTTGCCATAGTTTAAACAATCACTAATTGCCAAAGGTCTAGCTCCCGAGCATGCTATTTTTCTTCCCGCACTTGCAACGGCTGCTGCTGCACCGATTTTTGGATTTACATAGTTTAATCTTGAGTTGCACTCAATGGCCATAGAAAGCAAGCAATTATTTTCTTTAATTCTAATACTATTTGCACCTAAAGCCCCATCGCTTTTTAAAGTGTTAGTTTGTACGCTTGAGTCAAACTGCTCATAAATATAAGCTTTATTGCTGATATTTTCATTTGCAAGAAGTTTTTCAAAGGCTTCTTGAGTGGGAATGCTAAGTTTAAATTGATAGTTTTTTATTTCATCTAAGTATTTTGGCTTAGCCACAGGTCTATCAAGTATAGGTGCTTTTTCGCTTAGTGGTTCAATAGGGATTAGACCAACTAATTCATCATGCCAAAATAATTCCATTTTGCCAGTATCTGTAACTTCGCCTATAATGGCTGCATCAAGCCCCCACTTATTAAAAATCTCAATAACTTTTTCTTCATAGCCTTTTTTAGCACAAATTAGCATTCTTTCTTGAGATTCACTTAGCATTAACTCATAAGGAGTCATACCTTCTTCTCTCATAGGAGTTTTATCAAGGTAAAGTTTCATCCCGCTACCACTGCGTCCTGCCATTTCAAAAGAGCTTGAAGTAAGTCCTGCTGCACCCATATCTTGAATTCCAACTATATAATCAGTTTTGAAAAGTTCCAAACAAGCTTCCATTAATAATTTTTCAGCAAATGGATCACCAATTTGAACAGTTGGTCTTAAGCTTTTGCTAGATTCATTAAAACTATCGCTTGCCATTACAGCTCCACCAAGTCCATCACGACCAGTTTTTGAGCCTACATAAATTACAGGATTTCCTATACCTTCAGCCTTTGCATAAAAAATATCTTCGATTTTGCAAGTTCCAAGTGCAAAAGCATTAACTAAGATATTTCCATTAAAGCACTCATCAAAAGCACATTCTCCACCTATAGTAGGAACACCCATACAATTACCATAGTGTGAAATTCCACTTACTACACCCTTAACTAAATATTTTTGATGTTTGCCTATTTTTTCATCATGGATATTACCAAATTTTAAAGAATTCATACCTGCAACAACTCTAGCACCCATGGTAAAAACATCGCGTAAAATTCCACCCACACCAGTAGCTGCACCTGCAAATGGCTCTATAAAACTTGGGTGATTATGACTTTCTACTTTAAATACAGCAGCCATTCCTTTGCCTATATCTATTACTCCAGCATTTTCACCAGGACCTTGGATTACCCAAGGAGCTTTAGTTGGAAAGCCATTAAGGTATTTTTTACTTGATTTATATGAGCAATGTTCACTCCACATTGCAGAAATCACTCCAAGTTCTAATAAATTAGGTTCTCTACCTAGTATATTTAAAATTTCTTGATATTCCTCATCGCTAATTTTGTGTTGTTTTATAACTTCTTTATCCATAATTATCTCCTTTTTATTTTCCTAAACAAAAATTACTAAACATTGCATCTAAAATTTCATCTCTTTCAAAATTTTTGGTAAATTGAGCTATTTCTCCTATGGCTAAATTTAATTCAAAAGCAAAAAGTTCTAAAGAACTTTCCTTTAATAAATCCCTTGCACGCAAAATAGCTTCACTAGCATTTTTACAAGCATTGAGTATTAAAGTATTGCTAATTAGCATTCCATCGCCATCTAAAGTATTTAAGTATTCATTTAAACTTTCTTTAATGGCTTGGGCGTTTTCTTGGGCGCAAATGCGTATACAAGAAGTGCTAATTTCATGTTTAAATTTGGTAGCCAAATCGCTTTTATTTAAAACATAAATGATTTTTTTATCACAATCTTTTAAAGCTTGTAAAATATGTTTATCTTCTTCTTCAAATTCTTTAGATCCGTCAAAAACAGCTATAATAATATCTGCTTCTTTAATGCTTTCATAACTTAAGTTGACTCCGATTTTTTCTATCTCATCATCTGCGTTTCTTATGCCTGCTGTGTCGATGATTTTAATTAAATGTGAGCCTATTTTTAAACTTTCCTCGATACGATCTCTTGTGGTGCCTGCAATATTAGATACAATAGCTCTATCAAATGCTAAAAGCGAATTTAACAATGAACTTTTTCCGGCATTTGGCTTGCCGATAATAGCAACTTTAAAGCCATTTATAAGACCTTTTTTACTTAAGGAAATATCTACTATATCGCTTAAAAGTTTTGAATTTTTTTCACACATAGCAATGATTTGATCAAGTAGATCTTGCGGTAAATCATCATCTGCATAGTCAATGCTAGTTTCTACAAAAGCAAGAGTTTGAACAAGGTCTATTCGAATGGCGTTTAAAAATTTACTTAAATCACCTTTAATATTTTTTGCTATGATATTTGCAGCACTTGTTGATTTTGACATGATAGCATCTTGTATGCTTAAAGCTTTTAAAAGATCCATTTTGCCATTTAAGCAAGCTCTTTTGCTAAATTCTCCAGGATTAGCAAGGCGCGCGCCTGCTAAAACAAGCTCATCGAGTAAAATTTCACTCAAAGAAAAACCGCCATGAAGTTGAAATTCTACAATATCTTCTCCTGTAAAAGAGTAGGGTGCTTTAAAATAAATTACTAAAGCCTCGTCTAAAAAGTCATTATTGTTTTTATAAAGTTTGCACAAGCGTGCATAGCGTGGTGTGAGTTCTTTTTTGTGGGTAATTTTTAATGCAAGTTCTAAAGCTTTTTTTCCACTTACTCTAATGATGCTTATAGAGCCCACTCCGTGAGCTGTAGCAATAGCAGCTATCGTGTCATTCATTCATTTTTCTTCAAAAAATCATTCACAACGATATATCTTTGATCGTCATTTTGTTTGATAGCTACATACTTATCAGGAAAGCGTTCTCTTAATTTTTCTAAAGCAAGTTTTAGCCAAATTCCATCTAGTGGTTTTGTTTGAACTCTTCCAGTGTTCTCTACTTTTTCTATGAGAATTTTTAAATAACTATCAATAGCTTGGGTTTGGTTTTCCAAAAATTGTGCTATTTCTAGTCTTGGTTGAATTTTATATTTAGCATTAAGCCAATTATAAAGTAAATATGAAAAAGCTTTATATCTGTGAGCTTCTTTGCCTATAAGCAAGGCTGCATCTTCTCCATCAAGTTTAATTAAAACACAGGTTTCATCCCAAACACTAACTTGCACAACTTTAATATCAAAATCAAAAGTTGCTAGTAAATTTTCTAGTGAAATTTTTATCTCATCAATATAAGAAACAATGTTTTTTTCTTCTGAAGACTCCTTATGAAAAGAATCAAAAATAGCATCATTTTTTACTTTGTAATGTTCTTTAGGTTGAGCAATATTTTCAATTGGTTTTTGAAAATTTTCTTTATATTCTTTTTTATATTCATTTTTTTCAAAATTTTTTTGAGAATATTTGTTAAATTTCTCATTTTGATTTTTTTTAGGTTTTTCATTATGGACTTTTTGAGTTTTTTTATGTCCTTTAATACAGATTATCGCATTTTTTTTAAAAAGGCCAAAAAATCCTGCTTTAGCATGTTGAATAACTTCGTATTCTAAGTCAATCACAGAGCACTCAAGTTGTTTTGAGGCTTCTATGAGTGCAGTTTGTAAGTCTTTAGCTTCTATGTTCATGTTTAGCTATTTCCTCTTTTTTGTGGTTTTTGAAAAGCTTATTAACAATTACTTGTTGGATAAGTGAGCATATATTATTTACACACCAATATAAAGTTAAACCTGCTGGGAATGTTAAGAAAAAGAAAGTGAAAATTAATGGTAAGAATTTCATAATCTTTTCTTGCATAGGATCTTGTATAGCCATTGGTGTAATAAGTTGTTGGATAAACATAGTTAGACCCATAAATATAGGTAAAATAAACCATGGATCCATCACAGATAAATCTGTAATCCAAAAAGCCCAAGGTGCAGCTTTAAGTTCTATGGCATTTAGTAAAACTCTATAAATTGCAAAGAAAATTGGAATTTGAATGAGTATAGGTAAACATCCGCTCATTGGGTTTGCACCATGTTTTTTATAAAGTTCCATCATATGTAAATTCATTTTTTGTGGATCACCTTTGTAGCGTTCTCTAATTTCTTTCATTTTTGGTGCTAAATCTTTGAGTTTATTCATAGAAATCATTGATTTGTAAGTAAGTGGGAAAAGAATAATACGCACAATTAAAGTCATCACTACGATAGCCCAACCCCAATTACCCAAATAACCATGTAAGAAATTTAAAAATTCAAACATAGGTTTAGCTATAAAAGTAAACCAACCATATTCTACCACATCATCTAAATCTGCATGAATGCTTCTTAAAATTTCATGCTCTTTTGAACCTATATATCCGGTTGCTTTAAAATTGTTAGTTGCACTTGCAAAAACGATAGAATTTTCGTGATTATCTTTAGTAACTACTGCATTTAAAGGTTTTTCAAAATTATAAAAGAAAGCACTATAATAGCGATCTGAAGCTGCCATAAGGGTTACATTAGAAAAACTTTCATCATTTTCTACATCACCATCTTCTAACATTGTTATTTTATCATCTTTATCTAAGATTAAAACTCCATGTACTGTATAACTATCAACTGCTATATTTGGACGATAACCTGGAGTGATAAAATAAGCTGTATCTTTGCTTAGATTTACTTCTAAATCATAATTTCCATATTTGTGAAAAGTGATTTTTTTAGTTATTATTAGATCATTTAAATTTTGAGTAAGAATTAATGTTGTATTTTCATCATTTACATTGATAGTTTTTTGACTAGCTGTATATACTGTATTGAATGCCTCTTGATTTATCTTTGTATCACTAAATCTTATTTCTAGTGGCAAAGGTGATAAAGAAGTATCTACTAGATTAATGCTTTTACCATTTTCATCTTTATATTTTTCATCGCTTAGATAAAATTTAGCTATTCTACCTAAAGAGTCAATATGTGCTTCAAAATGCTCACTTTTAACAACTGCTATTTCTTCTTTTTGATTAACACTAAGTTCTGTCTTTGGAGCTTGTGTATTTGTATTTGCGGTTGTAGTTTGTGGAGCTGAATTGTTTTGTTCTATATGAGTGATATTTTGCTCATTTTGTGGTGCTTTTGGGATAAAAAAATAATCATAAACTACAAAAAATAAAAATGATAATACAACGGCAATTAATATGCGTTTTTGCTGGGATAAATTTTCTGACACGGATTGTCCTTTGGAAATATAATCTTAATTAAAAAAAATTGATTATCATTGCAAGGGATATAAAAATAATTGAGTTGTTTTAAAGCATTAAAACTAGGTTTAAAACATACACCTGAGTTTAGAGTATTCTTGCGTATTTTAGGATAATCAATACCACCTTTAAAAAACGGATTGCATTTTAAAATTCTTAAAAAAACTGCACCAAATGCTTTAAAAATATTATTTTTTTTAAATTGCCATAAGGCATATTCAGAACAACTTGGATAATACCTGCAGCATTGTGGCTTAAAAGGGCTGATAAAGAGCTGGTAAAATCTAATAAGTTTTAAACAAGCTATTTTATACATCCTATTTTTTTCAAACCCCATTTCAAGTTTTTTTCTAATTTTAAAAAAGGAATTTCAGTAATACTTGTCTTAGCTACAAGTATGTATTTCCCGTTTTCGACTTGATTTTTAACCTGAAAAAAAGCTGATCTTAAGAGCCTTTTGGCTCTATTTCTAACGACAGCTTTTCCAACTTTTTTACTAGCAACAACAGCAAATTTTTTTTCTTTACTTAAAGTATAAAAGATGATTACACCTTCACAGTGCCACTTTTTACCTTCTTTATAAATTGTTGCAAACTCTCCTAAGTCGTTAATACTTAGAAAATCTTTTATACCGCTAATCTTTTTCTACCTTTAGCGCGTCTAGCATTGATCACCTTACGACCATTTTTGCTTTTCATACGCACGCGGAAGCCATGAGTTCTTTTTTTAGGAGTTTTGTGTGGTTGATATGTTCTTTTCATATTCTTTCCTTAACTTAAAATAAAAAACAAAATAATAAGCGTGTATTTTATCAAAATCTTACTTAAATCTGCTTTTAATTAAGAGTTATTTTAAAAGTTTTTGCTAAATTTTTGTTTTATTTTTATGTATTTTAAGGAAAAATCATGAGTTTTGAAATTTGTGAGAGTAAAAAAGAAGATTTAGAAAAAATTTTAGAATTAATTAAAGAGCTTGCTATCCATGAAAATATGCTTGAAGATGTAAAATGCACAACTAAAGAACTTGAAGAATCTTTTTTTGAAAATAAATATGCCAAGGCTTTAAGTCTAAAAGTTGATGGTAAAATCATAGGTTATGCAATGTATTATTTTACTTTTTCGTCTTTTTGGGGTTTAGGTGGGTTATATCTAGAAGATATTTATATACAGGCAAAACATAGAAAAAAAGGCTATGCAAAAGCTGTTTTTAAATATTTAGCACAAATTTGTAAAGAAAAAAATCTTAAAAGATTAGAATGGGTATGTTTGAACGATAATGATTTAGGGATTGAGTTTTATACTAAATTAAATGCAAAGCATATGAATGAGTGGAGAACTTATCGTTTAGAGGGTGAAAATTTAGAAGCATTGATGTAATGAATAAGCGTAATTTGTATTATTTAAAAGCTTTTGGTTATGAATATTTTAACGAGCAAAAACAAATTAGGCATTTTAATTTAAGTTTTAAAGAATTAAACGAAAGGGTAAAAACCTGCAATCTTTGTCATTTTTCTAGACTAAGAAAGCATAGTTTAATGGAAAAAGAAGCCAAAAATGCTAAAATTTTGATTTACCAAGCTTTTGTTGATAAAGAAGAAAATGAGAGTGGAAAGTTTTTTGCTTCTAAAAATAAGCAAGAGTTTTTAAGATTATGCAAGGAGCTTTTAAATTTAAAAGATGATGAGATATATTTTTCTTATATGTTTAAATGTTTTAGTAATTTTAAAATAGACGATCAAGCATTAAAATTATGCTTGCCGTATTTTTATAATGAGCTTGATTTTATAAAAGCAAAGATTATTTTATGTCTTGGCCAAGAAGCTTTTGCAAGTTTGGGTTTTGAGAATTTTCAAAAATATAAAGGACAATGTATGTATTATAATAATGCCTTATTTTTGCCAAGCTATGATTTGAATTTTTTGAGTAAAAATCCTAGCTTTTATGCTGAATTTATAGAAGATATTAAAAAAATAAAAGGTTATTTATGAGAAAAAGTTTAGTTTGTTTGATGATGAGTTTTGTTTTAACTTTAAATGTCTTTGCGAAAGAGCAAAAACCATCGCCCATAGAACCTAGTGAGTCTTTTTATCCTAATTTAGAATTTCAAAATTGTGATAATGATTGCTTATTTACTTTGTTAGAAACAGGACTTTATTTTAATTTTTTATCAAGATTTAATAATGATAATGCAAATGAGCTTTTAGTTAATATCTATACCAAACTTTTAAATTCTATTATAGATTTTGAAAAAAGAATTCAAAAAAATGCTAGCATAAAACTAGCTATTGTTATACCTGAACAAACGATTAAAAGTTATTCTAATACTATTATAAATTCAAGCATAGCGTATTTATTAAGACAAAGAGCGCAAATAAAAGTAAAGGTGTTTTTAATAGGCACAGAAGATGAGAGCAAGATAACTAAAGCTTTTAAACAAGCTCAAGATGAGAAATTTAATTATATTATCGCAGGTTTTACAGATAAAGGTGTGAAAAATTTATTAAAAGAAAGCCTTGATTCTAATGTAAAGGTTTTTATTCCTACTGCACATAAAAGAAATTTTGATACGCAAAATGAAAATGTGTATTTTGGAAGTATAGATTATCAAAAACAAATCCAAAAACTTTTGGAATACTCCAATGGTAAAAATATTATTTTTTCAGATGGAACAGCCTTAGCTAATCGCTTAGATGAGAATGTTTTAAACGCAGGTAATGGTAGTGAGAAAATTTATACTATTAATAGTTCTAAATTTGATTTTAGAAGCATTTTAAATCAAAATAGAAGTTTTCAAGATTCTAGTATTATTTTAAATACTTCTTTGATTAAAACAGCACTCATAAGCTCACAAATAAGAACTTATGATATAGAGCCTTTTGTATTATTATCAACTCAGATTAATTATAATCCTATCTTGCTAAGTTTAACGCAAATTAATGATAGAAAAAAACTTTTGCTAGCAAATTCCATTTCTAATGAGGATCAAACTCTAAGCTATCTTAATGAGCTTTTTTCGCAAAATATTAATTACAACTGGATAGCTTATGCAACTAGCGTGGGCCTTGATTATTTTTATACGCAGTTTTTAGATAAAGATTCTCAAAGAATTTTTGATGAGGGTTTAAATGATAATCAATTTGACTATAAGGTTAAAATCATTCGCTCGCAAGGCTTAGGTTTTACTCCTTTGCAAGATCAGTAAAAACCTTAGTTATAGTCTCATCTATAGGGGCTACTTTTTCATTTTTTAAAAAAGCTAGGGTAAATTCAGCTTCAAAAAGCTTGGTATTTTCTTTATAAATCTCTTGTTTTATACAAACTGAGGCTTTTTTAAGCTTTGTGATAAATGTTTTTACTTCTATAAGATCTCCAAGTTTAGCGGGTTTTAAAAAGTTACAATTTGCTTTAGTAAGTAGGAAATGTCCTGTATTTTTATCAAAAATTTTTGCATTTTTTTGAAAAAATATCTCACTTCTTGCTCTTTCGCAAAATTTTAAGTAGTTGCTATGGTATACCACTCCACCTGCATCGGTATCTTCATAATAAATTCGTATTTGCATTTTAGACCTTTTATTTTATTATATATTGATTGGAAAATATCGCTTGCAATCAACTTTTTTATTGATAAATTTGTTGAAATTCTACTTAAAATGTCATAAGAAAAGCATAAAACATTCTTGATTTTATATCTTATGTTAAAATTGTATTTTATATCATCAAAAAAAGGAAAATCATGCAAGTTTTGCAAAAAATGTTTAAATTGCTAGCTATTATGGCTTTTGTTCTTGGTGTGAGTGCAAATGCACTTAGTGAGGGTAAAGAGTATGTGGTTTTAAAAACACCTATCCCAAATGCACAAAATTCTCTAATAGAGGTATTTTCTTATCGTTGTATTCATTGCTATAATCATCATCAATTTCACACTCTAGCAAAAGTTAAACAAGCTTTACCAAATTTAAAATATGATCTTTTCTCGGTAAGTTCTATGCTCGAGTATGGTGGTGCTTTAAATGAGATGTTTGCTTTAGCTTCTTTTAAAGAAAAAGTTTTAGGTTTAGACGTTACTAGTGAAAAAAGTCTTACTTATAAGCTTGCTGATGTGTATTTTGTAAGTCATTTTGAAAAAAAATTAAATTTAAATAATCTTGATTTATTTTATAAAATAGGTTTAAATGCTATTGGTGCTAGTAAAGAAGAATTGCAAAAATTTTTACAAACTAAAGAAGCCAAAGAGCTTTTAGTTGCTTATGATGTAGCTAATGAAATTTCAAGAAATTATGGCACGCCTGCTTTTGTAGTAAATGGCAAATATCAAATCAATCCTGAGTATATCACTTCTTTAGAAGAACTAATCCGTATAGTTAAAGAACTTTCTACCAAGTAATGCTTTTTTAAGCATTGCTTTTTGTAATTTTTGTGATAAAGTATTATTATTTTTTATTTTTTTAATAATTATATTTTCATTTTGAAATTTTTTCTTATTGTTTAATTAATATTTAAGTTATATTAATATAACTTTAGCATGTTTATAATAAATTGCAAATATTTATTATATATAAAATACAAATAGGAGAAATAAAATGAAATTCAACTTAAATAATTTGTCAAAAGCAATGGCGGCAGCTGCTTTTGTTCTTGGTGTGAGTGCAAATGCACTTAGTGAGGGTAAAGAGTATGTGGTTTTAAAAACACCTATCCTAAATGCTCAAAATTCTTTAATAGAAGTATTTTCTTATCGTTGCACACATTGTTATGATCATCATAAGTTTAATACCATGTCAAAAGTCAAAGAAAAATTACCACAATTAACTTATAAATTTTATCCTGTTAGCTCTATGGGTGATTATGGTAAGCAAGCTAATGAAATTTTTGCTTTTGCTGCTTTTAAAGATGAGCAAAATAAAGTAAGTCAAAGCGATAAAAATAGTTTAACTCATAAAGCTTCTGAAGCATATTTTGATGCTTATTTTAAGAAAAAACAAAGATGGGGAAATGGAGCCAATCCTGAAGCGTTTTATGAAGTAGGATTAAAAGCAATTTCAGCAAGCAAAGAAGATTTAGATAACTTTTTAAAAACTCCTGAGGCTAGTGAAATTTTAAAATCTTATGAAAATGCTAATGATATCTCTAAAAACTATGGTACACCTGCATTTGTAGTAAATGGTAAATACCAAATCATACCACAAGCTATCACATCTCCACAAGCTTTAATAGAAATAACAGAAGAATTAAGCAAGATGTGATTTGAGGTATTTTATGAGTTCTTGTCCTGTTAGTAGAGTTAGTGCTTGGCAAAACACTAGAATGCCTTGGTTAATAATGGTTATAGCTATGGTAGGCTTAACTTTTATAGCACACTTTTTGTTTCAAGAATACCTTTATATGGAGCCTTGTGAGCAGTGTGTTTATATAAGATTTGCTATGTTAACTATGGCTTTTGGTGGTATATTAGCTTTGATAGATCCTAAAAATGATTATTTGAAAATTTTTGCTTATACTTTTGTATTTTGGGGTATATGGCTTGGTATAGAGTATTGTATTACTCTTAATCATATCCACGAGGTAGTACATTCAGAAAATCCTTTTGCTGGTGTTGATGGGTGTAGAGAAATTCCTATATATCCTTTTAATTTACCATTGCATGAATGGGCACCAGGATGGTTTTTACCAACAGGTGAGTGTGGTATGGATACACCTATAGTACCTGAAGATGTTTATGGTAGTTTAAATGCTTTTCAGAAATTTTTTGTTGGAAATCCTCCAAATTTTGAAGATGGGTTGTATAGTAATGGTTGGTATTTGATTCCTAGTATGGAATTTATGAATATGGCGATTTGTTGTTTGTTGGCTTTTGTTGTTTGCTTGGTGATTTTAGGAAGCATGTTTGTTTCTTATACATTTTCACATTCTAAGGCTAAATTTTATGCTTTGATTGTTTTAATATTAGTAGTTTTGCTAAAAATTTTAGGTGAGCCAAGTGTGCAAATAGCTTAATAATATAAAAAAGGAGAAAAAATGAAGATTAGTAAAATTGTAAGTAGTATTTTGCTTGCTAGCAGTGTTGTTATGGTAGTGCCTAGTGTTTCTTTGGCTATGGGTGGACCTAGTGGTGCTAAAATTGATTGGGAAATTCAAGGCAAAATTGGCGCAGTAAAGATGAATCCTTATGGTTTATCTCCGCTTAGTGCTGTAATTATGGATGGTGGATATAAACTAAGTGATGTAAGCGTAACTATAGTTCCAAAACCAAATGGGCAAACTATATCTTATAAGGTTAGCCCTAGTAAAATTAAAACTTATGGAGGAATTCCTGTTTTTGGACTTTATCCATCATATTTTAATACAGTAAAAGTAAGTTACACTAAAACTGCTTTTGGAAAGAGTGAAAAAGTAGATGAGGTATATAAAATAGCAACTGGTGGAGTTAATATAGAGCCAAGTGGAAGTATTATGCAAAGAGGTGTGCCTTTTGAAAAAGTAGAAGTGATTAAAGTAGATAAAGGTTTTGAAAATAGGTTGTATTTGGTTAATAATGCTCCAGGGAAACAAAGTGGAAAAGGCTCTCAATCTGTTTGGAATAACCCAGCAGGTGGTGCAATGGAATGGGATGAGAATTCAAACGCATTTATCATTGATACAAAAGGTGAAATTCGTTGGTATTTTGACAATGATAAATTAATGGATTGGAATAATATTTACAACCGTGGTATTATGATGGGATTTAGGCAAAATACTGATGGGGCTTTAACTTGGGGTTTTGGACAAAGATATGTTAAATATGATTTAATGGGTAGAGAAATTTTTAATCGTCTTTTACCTTCTTCTTATATAGATTTTTCTCATTCTATGGACAATATGCAAAATGGAAATTATCTTTTAAGGGTGGCTTCTGCCAATGTTAAGCGTCCTGATGGTAAAAATGTGCGTTCAGTACGCGATGTGATAGTAGAAGTTGATAAAAATGGTAATGTAGTAGATGAGTGGAGATTGTTTGAAATTTTAGATCCATATAGAGCAAATGTAATCAAAGCATTAGATCAAGGTGCGGTTTGTTTAAATATTGATGCGAGTAAAGCAGGGGTTACTTTAAGTGATGAGGATTTAGCTAAAATGGACGCAAGTGATTCTTTTGGCGATATAGCAGGCACTGGAGTAGGGCGTAACTGGGCTCATGTAAATAGCGTAGATTATGATCCAAGTGATGATAGTATTATTATTTCAAGTCGTCATCAAAGTGCTATTATAAAAATAGGACGCGATAAAAAAGTAAAATGGATACTAGGAGCACATAAAGGATGGGGAGAAAAATATAAAAAAACACTTTTGCAACCTGTTGATAAAAATGGTAAAAAGATAGTTTGTGAAGATGAGTATAGCAAATGTCCAGGATATGAAAACGAAGAAGGTGGTTTTGATTTTACATGGACACAGCATACTGCTTTTAGAATAGATGAAAAATCTGACAAAAGATATATTTATATCACAGCTTTTGATAATGGCGATGCAAGAGGTATAGAGCAACCTGCTTTTGCTTCAATGAAATACTCAAGAGCAGTTGTGTATAAAATAGATCAAAAAAATAAAACCGTAGAACAAATTTGGGAGTATGGAAAGCAAAGAGGCAATGAATGGTTTTCACCTGTCACTTCTTTAGCAGAATACCATAAAGATAAAAATTCCATCATGGTTTATAGTGCTACTGCTGGAATGTCATTTGACTTAAGTAAGGGTGCTGCTGTAGGTGAGCCAAAACCTGAAATAGATGAATTTAAATGGGGAGCTAAAGAACCTTCAGTACAAATTCGCTTTAGCGGAGCAAGTACTGGTTATCAAGCTATGCCTATTGATTTAGAAAAAGCATTTAAATAAGAAAAAAGGGCTTTTTTAAAGCCCTTTTAATTTTTATAAATATCCTGCACCTAAAGCTAAAAAATAACCTACTATACAAGAAACAATCACACCAATTAATCCTGGTAAGATAAAGCTATGATTGATAACAAATTTACCTATTTTTGTAGTACCTGATCTATCAAATTGTATAGTTGCAAGATCGCTTGGATAAGTTGGTAAAATGTAGTATCCATAGCAAGCTGCTGCAAAAGCAATGATAATACCTGGTTCAACACCAATTCCTAGTGCAAGTGGCACAAAAGCTGCAATTGCTGCTGCTTGAGAATTAACAAATTTAGAAATAAGTAAAAGCATAATAGCATAAGTCCAAGGATGTTCTATAACGATATTACCTAAAGATTCTTTCATCATAGGAGTATGCACTGCAAACATTGTATCTGCCATCCAAGAAATTCCAAAAACAGCTACTAAGGCTATCATACCGGATTTAAAAATTTCATTTTTTGCAATTTTGCTTGCATCAAGTTTGGTAAAAATGATTAGCGCTGCACCTGCTAAAAGCATAAACATTTGAATAGTTGCTACCATATTCATAGGTTTGGTAACGCCTTTTGAGGTAAATTGTGGTCTAAGCTCTGGAAAAGCTCCAAGTATAGCTACTATAGCAATAGCACCTAGGAAAATCCACATAGCTACCCATTGGATAGTTGGAAGTTTTTGTCCAAGAAGAGTTTTACTATCGCCATAGATATATTCTCTTTGTTCTGGATTTTTAATCTTAGCTTGAAAATCCTCATCTTTATTAAGATCTTTTCCTCTAAACCAAGAAAAAATTCCTATAGCCAAAACACCTACTAAGGTAGAAGGTATAGTAATAGCAAGTAAATCTACATAGCCATCAAATCCTGCTAAAGGATGTTTATTAATTTCTGGATTTAAAAGTAGAGCTGTTAAGCTTACAACTGCAACTGAAACAGGACTTGCGATAATACCAAGTTGTGAAGAAATACTAGAAGCAGCCATTGGTCTTTCTGGGCGAATACCATTTTTAATAGCAATGTCATAAATAATAGGCATCATAGTATAGACAACATGCCCAGTTCCACAAAGCATGGTAAGAATGCAAGTTACAAATGGCGCTAAAATAGTTAAGAATTTAGGATTTTTTCTTAGAACTTTTTCTGCAATTTGCAACATTACATCCAAACCACCACTAGCTTGCAAAGTTGCACTAGCAACAACAACAGCTAAAATGGTAAGCATAACATCAATAGAAGGTTTTCCAGGTGCTACAGCAAAACCAAAACTTAAAACTAATAAACCTATACCGCCTAATAAGCCTAGAGCGATACCGCCTTTTTTTGCCCCATAAAAAAGACAAATAAGAACAACAATTAGTTGAATACTAAATTGAACACCTTCGCTAAGGCTAGTTAGTATTTCCATACTCTCTCCTTATTTTTGAAATATGTGAGAGTATAATCCAAGTTTTATTAATAGTAAATAAAATTTTTTATTATTTAAATAAATATTTACCAATATTTTGAATTTATTTATCAAAATATTAGTTATTTTATATTTATTGATAATATTTTAAGATTGTATAAAGAATTTTACTGATTTTTTCAATAGAAGCTATTTCACATTTTTCATCTGTTGAGTGAGGGCTATGGATATTTGGTCCTATTGAGCAACATTCTAAAGGTTGTTTTTCACTTATAATACCACATTCTAAACCAGCATGTATAGTGTAAAGCTTCGCATTTGGGTTTTCTTTTTTAAAATAACTTAGAATTTCTTCTCCAAATTTAGTATCTTTATTAGCCCACGGTGGATAAAAATTTGCACTTGAAACTTCGCAGTTTTGCATCTTAAAATAAGTTAAGGTTTCAAATTCTATGTTTTTAAGTTCTTGTAAATCATTAGATCTTGCAAAAAGCTCAAAATGAAATTTGCTATCTTTTTCATAAGCTAGTGAAAGATTGATGCTTGTTTGAACTAAATTTAATTGATGATTAAAAGTTCTAACTCCTTGTGCAAAAGCATTAATGAGATTTAAAATAACTTGAGAATTTTTATAATATGTTCTTTTGATTTTACCTATATAATTTACTTTAAAATGATCATTTTCTTTTGGAGGATTTTTAAAAAATGCTATAACTTTAGCATGTTTTGGTATAGAATTTATTCTTTCACCCGCTTTAAATTCGCAAAGTTCCCCTTGATTTTGAGTGATAAAATAGCTCACTTCTTTAATAGAAGATTTAATGTTTTTAACAATATCAATTCCCGAGTGCCCACCTTTAAAATCAATTGCTTCTATCTCATAACAATCTTCTTCTTTTTCATCTATTTCTAAGTTTAAACTAGCAAAAATATCTACCCCACCAGCACAACCTATAACAACTTCATCATCGCTTTCGTGGTCTAAATTTAAAAGCTTGCTTGAGATCAAAGTATGGGTGAGATTGTTTGCTCCACAAAGTCCAACTTCTTCATCATTAGTAAAAAGACATTCTATATTTTCAAAATCTTTTAAAGCTTGCATCATTAGTGATACTCCTATGCCATTATCTGCACCTAAGCTTGAATTTTTAGCCTTTAAATATCCGTTTTCTTCATATATTTGTATATTTGGAGCTTCTCCCATGCAAACCATATCATAATGACTTTGTAAACAAATTTTAGGATTTCCTTTGTGTGCGTGGATATTACCTGCTTCATCAACGCTTACTTGGCAATTTTGACTTTTAGCAAAATCAATGAGAAAATTTTTCAATTCTTCGGTTTTGAAACTACAATGAGGTATTTGAGTAATTTGTTTAAAATTTTGTATAATTTCTTGCATAAATTCTCCTTTTTATTGTAATTATGGCATATTTTTATATAGATGAGGTTTAAATGAAATTTTCTAGGAAACAAATTAAATTATTTATAAACTTATTAAAAGATCCGAAGAAATTTTTAATCGCACTTTTTTTAGTTGCTTTTGCTTATGTTTTAAACTATGATAGTGGTTCATATATCAATGCTAAAGTAAGTCGTGTAGTAGATGGAGATACTATTGAGGCTAAATTCGAAAATGAAAAACTTAAAATCAGACTTTTTGGTATAGATGCACCTGAGAGTGATCAAGCTTATGGAAAGATGGCTACGCAATTTCTAAAAGCTATTGTATTAAATAAAGAAGTAGTTTTGAATGTAAAAGATGAGGATAAATATGGTAGAATTTTAGCCATTGTATATTTAAATGATAAAGATATTAATCAAGTTATGGTTAAAAATGGTTTTGCTTGGGCGTATGAACATTATAGTGATTTGTATATAAATGAGCAAAATTATGCCAAGATAAATAAAAAAGGATTATGGGAAAGTGAAAATCCTATAGAGCCTTATAAATGGCGTAAACAAATAAGATTAAAATAGGATATAAGATGTTTAAAAAAATATTATTGTTTGGATTTTTAGCATTATTTTTTAGCGGTTGTTTTGTCAATGAAAGAGGGATCTCAAATCGATTTTACGATGATTGTAAGGAATATTATGATGCAAGTGGGACTTATCATAAAGAATGTCCAAAGAATTGGGTGGATTTACCTTTAACCCCCGATTCCTTTTAAGACTGCATTAAGTTCTTCTTGCATTGATTCTTGTTTAGTTGTTTCTTGCTGATTTTGATTATTATTTGTAGCGGCTTGATTTTGTTTAAGTTTAAATATATGATCATCTGTAGTAATAACTTGAAAAGATGCGTCAAAAATTTTAATCTCATTTACAAAACCAGCTACTTTAACCTCTCTTTTTCTTGAGTCATCGCTAAATAAAGCACTTGCTTCAAGATTTAAAATATCTCCCACTTTTAAAGGAGCATAAAAAAAGCTTCTTGAGCCTATTAAGACGCTAAATTCTTTATTAATTGCAGCTTGTGCTATGTAATTTGCTGCATTAAATACAAAGCCACTATGCACTAATCCTAGTTCATCTACTGCCATATCATGGGTTGTGATTAAAATACCTTTGGCGAAATTTTTTTCTATATGAGAAATACTTCCTGCTAAAGTATTGTTTATCCCTGGACAAGTGATAAGTTCTGATTTGATACGATTTAACTCTTCTGGATCTATTAATTCTTCTATGGTAACAGCACTTACTGTTCTTGCCATTTTTACACCTTTAATTTAACATAAACTCTTTTTGGTGCTTCATAGCCTTCGCAAGTTAAATTTGAATCATTTTTATCTAAAAATTGATCTAAAGAATAAGAATCAATCCATTGTGTTTTTCTTTGTTCTAAAAGATCGGTTTGTTTAGTTGTTATAACTTCAAATTCACTAAATCCAGCTCTATAACACCAATTTCTTAAACCTAATATCGACGGAATGAAAAAAATATTTGGTATTTTTGAGTAAGTTTTTTGAGGAATAAGTGCTATTTCTCTTTCATCTTCTATATACATAGTGTCTAAAAAGACTATGCCGTCTTTATTTAAAGATTGTTTGAGTTGTTTTAGCATGGCTATGGGATCACTACGATGATAAATCACTCCAAGACAAAAAATCACATCAAATTTTATGCCATAATTTGGTACATCAGCTACACCTAAAAGCTCATATTGTATAGGAGTTTTTGCAATGGAGTTTAAAAGTAAAAATTGCAAATAATACTTAATAGAAGGATCAAAACCTATGAGCTTTGAAGGATTAAATTCAAGCATTTTAAACATATAATAACCATTATTGCAGCCAATATCTGCTACTATTTTGCCTTTTATTTCTTGCATATAAGGCTTTAAAATATTAAATTTGATAAAACTTTGCCATTCTGTATCTATAAATAAATCATTAATTTTAAAAGGTCCTTTACGCCAAGGTTTTAATTCTAAAGTGATATTCTTGATCTCATCATCTAAACTTTTATCACAAAAAATATCAAAACTTTCATTTATAAGGTAATTTGAATTTTGGATTTTTTCACTAAGTTTTTGGATTTTTTCATATAAAGGATGTTTTAAAACTTGCTTAAATAAAGCATTATTTTGCATATTTTTCCTTGAAAAACTCCCTTATTTGGGAGTTTTTATTATTGAAGTAGGCTTGCTAGTTTAGTTTGTAGCATTACATTTGAATGTGCATTTGCAAATAAAAATGCATTTTCTTTTAGGTAATTTGCATTAAAATCATTGATATTTTGAGCTAAGTCATTATTTTGTAATTTGCTTTCAGCTTCTTTAGTGTTAATACTAGTTTGCAAAGATGAGTTGATATTAGAATGGATAGCGTTAATTCCAGCACCAATATCTGCGCGTAAAGAACCTACTTGATCTTGAAAATCACGAATTCCGTCTTGATTTTCAAGGCTTAAATTTGCTGTGCTTGGTTGATTTAAATTAATACTTTCAACCCCAGTACCAACAACAAAATCCATACTCTGAAATACATTTTTTCCATTAAAAGTCGCATTAGAAAAAGCATCATTGATTGAAGTTACAAGTTTGCTTGCTTCAGAATTTAGCATACTTTTTTGTCTGTCATTTAAAGCAGCATTGTTTGAGCGCACTGAAAGTTCATTAAGTTTATCTGCAGTAGCTGAAATGTTATTTAAAGTTGAATCAGCAATTTGTAAAACTCCTATGGAATCATAGGCATTTAAAATACCTTGATCTATAGTGCTATATTGACTTCTTAAAGAATCAGCTATGGCTAAATTTGCTCCATCGCTCCCATCTATAGCACGGATTGCAGCTATGTTTTCTAAAGCTTTTTCTTGGCTTTTTTGAGCTTGATTTAAGTAGTGATTTTGTTGAGTTGTTCCTATATCGCCTATTTTCATCTTTGACTCCTTTTAAAGACTTATTTTATTATATCATTTTTTTGTTTTAAAATTTAAGAAAAACAAAATTACTTGTGATAACATGATAATTTTCATCACAACTTCACTTGCACCATGAATTTTTATAAATTCTTGAGTTTTAGTTGCTTCTTCTCCTAAACTTTGTGCTTCTAAAACATAAGCAGTGAAGTAAAATACAAAAAGCAAACTTAGTGCCAAAATGATCAAAGAAAGCATAAATTTTGAAAAATTTATTTTAAAAGTTAAATTTTTGTCTTTAAATGAAAAAATTTCTATTAAAATAGAAAAAACACTCACACCTAACAAAATATAGCCAAATTGCACAAAAATGTGTGTCATTAAAAGCCCACTTTGAAAATGAGTTAAAACCCCTTCACCTATGAATTTAGCAGGATAAAATATAGTCGGAGCTAAAAACACACCTATGCTAATTTCAATCCCAATTAAGCTTGCTAGTAAAAATAAATATATTGATTTCATATTTTCTCCTATAATAAAGATAATTATAGTCTAATTTTTTAAATTCCATGCAACAAAGGCTCTATCAAATCCATTATAATCTTGATAAAAAGTAGCCTTGAAATCATTTTCTTTTAAAATTTTATTTAAAATTGTTTTTTGATCATAGCCAAACTCACATGCTAAGACTTTTGTGTTGTGATTTTTGGCAAAAAGAATAATTTCATGTAAAATTTCCCAACCTTTATCTCCACCAAATAAAGCATTGTGTGGTTCGTTTTGAACCCATTTATCTAAAGGATAGTCATTTTTTATGTAAGGAGGATTAGAAAAAATAAAGTCAAAATTTCCTTGTATATTTTTAAAATCACAAAGTTGAAAATTGATTAAATTTGAAACATTATGAAAATCTGCATTTTTTTTAGCAAGCTCTAATGCTTTTGGATTAATATCGCAAGCTTGTATAAAAATTTGTTTTAACTTTGCTAAGCAAATACTTAAAATTCCACTTCCAAAGCCAATTTCAAGTATATTTTTAAAAGAGTTATGATCTAAAATTTCTAAACATCTTTCAAGTAATATTTCACTATCAAAACGCGGTATCAAAACCCCTTTTTTAGTAAAAAAATCAAAACCATAAAATTGTGTTTTTTGAAATAAATACTCAAAAGGCTCACCATTTAAAAATCTATCTATATATTCTAAAAAAACTTTCTCATCGATTTGAAATTCAGGATTTAAAAAAATCCAAGCTTTATCTTTTTGTAAAAGTTCACAAAGAATAAAAAGTATATATTCTTTGTGAGTAGGATCTTTTGCGTAAGCTTGCTTTAAAGCTTGTTTGATTGAAATCATTGCAAAGCTTTGATTCTATCATAAATACAAGGATGACTTAGATGAAAGAAAGTATAAATTTTACTTGTTTTAACAAAGGCTTTGTTTTCTTTTGCTAAAGCTATGAGAGCATTTTTCATATCTTCTTTAGAGCTTAGTTTTGCTCCGTGTAAGTCAGCATTAAATTCATTTTTTTGACTCATTTTATTAAGCAGTGGAGAAATAATAAAAGTAAAAATATTTCCAAAAATCAATAAAAGTGCAAAAACTCCAGCATTCACTCCATCTAAATGACTTTCAATATAAAAAAAGCTTGGTAAATGTGCAAAGATGAAAAATAAAGCAAAAAGCATCAAAGCACTAGCAAATAACATTTTTAGTAAATCTTTATGCACAAAATGTCCTAGCTCATGACCCAAAACAGCAATGAGTTCTTTTTCTTTTAAAGCATTTAAAAGTGTATCAAAAAGCACTACTCTTTTGCTTTTAAATAAGCCACCAAAATAAGCATTTAATCTTTTATCTCTTTTGCTTGCATCAATAACATAAACACCATTTGCACTAAAGCCACATTTTTGCATTAAATTAGTGATTTTTTCTAATAAATTTTCATCTTCAAGTCTTTTCATTTTGTTAAACATAGGTGCAATAAGTGTAGGGTAGATGAGATTTATAATAAGTATAATTATAAAGCTTAGAGCAAAAGCCACTACCCACCAGTATGTGTTAAAAAATTCAAAGCAAAATACTAAGGCATAGATGATTAAAAAGCCAAAAACAAGCATTAGAGCTAAAGATTTAATGCTGTCTTTAACAAAAAGTGCTAAAGTCATATTTGAAAAGCCGTGTTTTTTATCTTTTACAAAGCTTTCATAATAACTAAGTGGTAAATTTAAAATACTAATAATCAATAAAAATGCAAGCAAAAATAAAGTATTTTCTAAAGTAGAATTTTCTTTTATAAAAATTTCTTTTAAATACAAAAAGCCAAAGCTAATCCAAGAAATGTTAATCATCAGATTATAAAGATTAGAAAAGATTTTGTATTTTTCATTTTCTATGGCGATATTTGCAGCATTTTTATAATCTTGTTCATTTAAAATAATTGCTTGTTTTTCTCTTTCTTTTTTTAAAAAAGAAATTTGTATATAAGATATAAAAACCAAAAAAGCTGTGTAAATACATAAAATAGTTATCAAAGTCATAGTTTTTCCTTAAATAAATTTGAGTAATTTTATCTTATTTAAAATATATAAAGTTAATCAGTATTTTCACTTTTTTCTAAAATCTCAAAATAAGCTTCTTCTAAAATACTAAGTTCACTTTCTAAGGAATTTAGCTTTTCATAAAGGGTGTTTATACCTAGCTCTTGATAGATTGTAGGATTACTTAGAGCATTTTTTATTTCTTTTATTTCTTCTTCTAATTTATGAATTTTATCAGGATATGAGTTTAAAATTTCATTTTCTTTATAGCTTAGTTTTTTACTCGATTTTTCTTTTGTTTTTACACTTGCGGTGGTGTTTGTTTCTAAGCTTTTAGAAAATTCTTCAAAGTCTTTGTATTCTTTTTCATTTTCTAAATATTCACTATAAGAAAGAACTTCTATATTAATATTTGCATTATCTTCAAAAGCATAAAGTTTAGTTGCTATTTTATCAACAAAATATCTATCATGTGAGACAAGCAAAATCGCGCCTTCAAAAGAAAGTAAGTATTCTTCTAAGATATTAATCGTAGCTATGTCTAAATCATTTGTTGGTTCATCTAAGATTAATACATCATATTCTTTAGTAAAAAGCAAGGCTAAAGCAACTCTGTTTTTCTCACCCCCACTTAGCACACTCACGCTTTGCTCTAAAAATTCTTTTGGAAATAAAAATTGTTTTAAATACCCATAAACATGCATATTTTTACCACGCACTTGAATGTGATCGCCACCATTTGGGCAAAAAATTTCTAAAAGTTTTTTATCAGTGTTTAATAAACTTCTGCTTTGATCAAAATAGCCTATTTTAACTTCACCTCTTTTAATCTCTCCGCTATCAAGCGGAATTTGATCAAGTAAAATCTTTAAGAAAGTAGATTTCCCACAGCCATTTTTACCTACTATGACTATGCGTTCACCTTGTAAAATTCGTGCATTAAAGTCTTTAAAAAGTGTCTTGTTGGCAATAGACTTTGAGATATTTTTAAGTTCAAAAAGCATTTTTTTGCGGTTTTGGCTTTGAGTTTGGTTAAAATTTTTACTTGCTCTTTTGATTTCAAGTTGTAAGCGTTTGATAGCTCCTGGGTTTTTCTTAGCTTCTTCACGCATTTTAAAAATGCGTTCTTTGCGTCCTTCGTTGCGTTTAAGCCTAGCTTTGACTCCTCTTCTTAGCCATTCTTCTTCGCTTTTTAATTGCTTAAGCAGGGTTTCATGGCTTTTAGCTAAAGAAGCTAAAATAGCTGCTTTTTTTTCTAGATATTGTGTATATCCACCCTCAAAAATGCTTAATTTTCCTGCTTCTATTTCTACGCATTTTTGTGCTATTGCGTCGATAAAATATCTATCATGAGAGATGAAAATAACACACATTTTAGAAGCTTTCAATCTTTCTTCTAAAAAGCTACTCATATATACATCTAGGTGGTTGGTTGGCTCATCAAGCAATAATATATCAGGATTTTTCAGCAAAAGCGTGCAAAGTCCTACACGTCTTATTTCTCCTCCGCTTAAAGAGCAAAGTGCTCTGTCTTTATACTCTAACAGTTTAAACTCTTCTAGTATTCTTTGTATTTTTTGGTCTAAATTCCATGCATCTTTTGAATCTATAAATAAACTTAATTCATCTACTTTTTTTAAATATTCTTTATTTTCAGGATCAAGAGCTAATTTTTCATTATAGTTTTCAAATTCTTTTAAGGCTTGATAAATTTCTTCAAGTTCTTTTTTGATGGCTTCGCTCACACTTAAGGTGCTTTCAAAGCTTACTTGTTGGCTTAGCATACCTATGCTAGTGTTATTTTGTTTAATCACTCTACCGCTATCTAGTTTTAAAGTTCCCATAAGGGCTTTTAAAAAGCTTGATTTTCCTTCGCCATTTTTACCTATAATGGCAATTTTTTCTCCTAAATTTGCACTAAAATTTGCATTTTCTAAAACTATTTTTGTATTAAATTTCTTATTTGCATCGATTAAATCTATTAAAGCCAAATTTCTTTCCCAAATGTTTTTTGCGATTTTACTTTAAAAAGTATTAATTTTGCTTAAATAAAATTACACCATGAGAGTGTTTGTTTTTTTTACTTTATTAGTTTTATTTTTTGCTTTGGCAAATTGGTATATTTATAAAAGATTTTTAAGTAAGGTTGATTTTTTAAAACCTTATAAGAAGTTTGTATTAGCTCTTGTTTTAATAGTTTTTGCATGTGAATTAATCTTTTTTGTAAATATGCGCGGGGATTTTTTACATGAAAAGCTATATTATATTTTAGCGATTTTTCCTACTATTACCTGCTTTTTCTTGCTTTTTGGAGTGGTTTTTGAAATTGGTTCTTGGATTTTCTTTAACGAAAATAAAAAAGAGCAAATTTTTAGCCTTCAAAGAAGAAAGTTTTTAAAATTAATTTTTGATTCTTGGCTTATTATACTTAGCGTTAGTATGGTGTTTAAAGGCTTTGTAAATGCTATCAGCACACCTAAGGTTAATGAGGTAGATATTAAAATTAAAAATTTAAAAGAAGATTTAAACATAGCTTTGCTTTCTGATGTGCATTTGGGGAAAAATTTAGGAGAAGATTTTTTAAAAACCTTAATCGATGAAGTTAATGCTTTAAATGCTGATATAATCATCATAGCTGGGGATTTAATCGATGCAGATATAGCTAGTATGTCTTATATTAATTTATTAGAAAATTTTAAATCAAAATATGGTACTTATTTTGTTTATGGAAATCATGAGTATTATAATGATATAAATGCAATAAGTAAAAGGCTTAAAACGCTTAAAAATTTCAAAGTTTTAGAAGATGAAAGTATTGATTTTGGGGATTTTACTTTAAGTGGGACTTTGGATTTGGCTGCTAAACGTTTGGGTTTTAAAGAAAGCAATATAGAAAAAATCAAAACTCAAATCAATCAAGAAAAAGTTAATATTTTAATCACGCATCAGCCAAAATATGTAAAAACTTATGATGTGAGTGGGTTTGATTTGATTTTATCAGGACATACTCATGCAGGACAAATTTTCCCTTTTTCTTTGCTAGTATATTTAGAACAAGGTTTTGTGTATGGGCTTTATAAATTAAGTAAAGATAGTTTACTTTATGTAAGTAGTGGAGCTGGATTTTGGGGGCCTGCTGTGAGATTTTTAGCTCCTAGTGAGATAGCTTTGATTAGATTAAAAGGAGAATGAGTGGGATTTAGCAATAGTGCTTCAAAAATGTTTGGAATCATAGCAAAATATAAATTTCCAAAAATTATACAAAAAAATATTAATAAAGCTTATGTAAATGCTTTTAATATCAATATGAGTGAATTTAAACCTTTAGAAGAATATGAGAGTTTAAATGCTTTATTTACAAGAACTTTATTAAATGAGCGAGAATTAGAAGATGGCTTTATAAGTCCAAGTGATGGTAAAATTTTAGAACTTGGAAGTAGCTTTCAAAATGATTTAAAAGAAAATTTAGCCTTTAGCATTAAAGGTTCAAGTTATAGTATAGAAGAGCTTTTAAAAAACTCAGCTAGTAAAGAAGAATTGGAAAATGGCATAGATTATGCAAATATTTATTTGTCTCCAAAAGATTATCATCATTATCATGCACCTTGTAATATGCAAATTTTAAGTGCTACTTATATGAGCGGGGCCTTATTTAGTGTGAGTGAGGCAAAGTTAGCTAAAATTATAAACCTTTATACTAAAAACGAAAGAGTAGTTTTAAAGTGCTTAGTGGAAGGAAAATTTATACTTTGGATGGTATTTGTGGGTGCGCTAAATGTCGGTAAAATGCACTTTAGCTTTGATACTAGCATACAAACTAATGCTGCAAATTTTGATTTTACTCATACCTATGAAGATCTTTTTGTAAAAAAAGGCCAAAGACTTGGAAATTTTGAGCTAGGTTCAACTATAGTTTTAATCGCTCAAAAAGGGTTTTTAAAATTTAGTAAAAATGCTTATGAGCAAGTTGAATTTTCTAAGAAGATTGCGGACTTTGCTTAGTCTCATCTTCATTAGCAACTTTATATAAAAAGGCAAAAATTTCAGCCACTGCTTTATACATATTAGGTGGGATTTCATCGCCTAGATCAAGTTTGCTAAGCACTTCTACTAAGTCTTTGTCTTCTTTTATGGGTATGCCATTTTCTTTGGCTAAAGAGATGATTTTAGCAGCGTTTTCACCTTTGGCATTAGCTAGGATTTTTGGTGCATTTTGTTCTTCTTTGTTATAGCCTAGTGCAACGGCTTTTTTTGTTTTTTTAGCCATTTTTAAGCCCTTGTGTCAAAACCCATATTAAAGTCATTATATTCTTCTTGATTGTGAAATTTACTTTTAATTATATCGCTGATGAAAAAATTAGAGCTTAGAAGTCCTACTTTAACTAAGGCTTTTTTTAGTTCATGTGCTCTTTCATAAAGTTTTTTTCTAAAATTAGCATTTTCTATCATCATATTTATATCGATGTATTTATCATTACTTAGAGATAAAAATACATTGATTTTTCCTAATTTTTCAAATTCAAGATTAATTTGTGCATAAAATTTATCTTTTTTACCGCGCTTAAAAACTACATTAGATTTTTCTAAATCATCCCAAAAAAAAGGTAAAAAAGTATGAATGCTATTATTGGCTAAAGATAAAAGTTGGTTAAATTCAAGCTGAGCTATAAGACGATTTGCTTGATTTAGTATGCTTTCATTGTCTAAATTTTTGGCTAGATTAGAAACTTGCAAAAGAGTGGATTTAATATCTTTTTGTAATTCTGAAGAAATTTCTGTGCTATCTTTTTGGGTGATTTTTCCAAGATCTTTTATAGAAAGTTCTAATTTTTTTTCTATATTTTTTATATCATCTAAAGAATTTTTTGCCTCATAATTTTTAGGATCTAAAGCTTTTAAAACTTCATTGAGTTTTCTTCCTATTAAGCCTAGTTCTTTGTTTAGATTGTTTAAAAGCTCTTCTTGTAAATTTTGGCTAAAATTAAGATTTTTGCTTACATTTTGTTTGAAAATATCTTCTAGTAAAATTTTGCCTGAAGTGCTTTTAAATATATCCTCTAACTTAGTATTATTTGTTTGTAAATTTTGACTTTTATTATCATTTTTACTTAAATCTTCAGTATTTTTTTGTGGTGTTTTTGGCTCTTCTTTGGGGTTTTCTTTGATATCTTTACTTTGTGGTATTTTTTCTTCTTTTGTGTTTTGAATTTCTTTATCTTTTGCTATGCTTTCTTGTTTTTGTTGAGTTTCTTTTTTATCCTCTGTGCTTTTTTGTGGAGTTTTTATTTCTTCTTTTAACTCTTCTTTGATGTCTTTAGTGTGTGGAGTTTTGTTTAAATTTTCTTGTGTTGTTTCGGTTTTGTTTTTGTGATTTTTTATATCTTTTAAAAGTATTATAAAATCTTTTATATTTTGGCTAAGCTCTTTTAGTATATGAGTGTTTTGAATTTTTATGTTTTCGGGTTTAGCTAGTTCTTTGTTGATAAGTGTTAAATTTTTATTAAGATTTTTGATAAAATTATCCGCAATATTTTGGAGTTTTTCTTGACTAATAGAACTTGGGTTTTTATTGATATAATTTTTAAAATTTTCTATTTTATCAAATAGCTTAAAAAGTGTTTTGTAGTTTGTATTTTCCAAAGAAATTTTATTATCTTTTTTGTGATTTTGTAAGATGTGAATAAGCTCTTTTAAGGTGCTTGTAGTATCAAGATTTTTAAGATCTAAATTACTTATATCGTGTTTTAAATTTTCACTTGTAGCGCCTTTTATAGTACTTAAAAGATTAAAAAAACTCTGTGGTAAATTTTGTTCTTTTAAAGAATGATTGAGCTTTGCTTCTAAAAATATGCCTGAATTTTTCACTAAAGATGAAAGATTTTTATTATTAATATCTTTAGCAGGCTTGACTAAATCTTCTAAAATTTTAAGCAGTTTTTCAAATTCAGGATTTTTTGAAAGCTCTACTTGGAGTTTTTTTACTTCATTGGCAAAATTAGGTGCAAAATTTAAATCTTTATGATTTTTTAATACTGCCAAATCAGGATCTTTATTGGTTTTGATTTGATCTAAAAGTTTATTAAGTAATTCTTGTAGTTTTTGATCAATTTTGCTAACATAATCTTTGGGTAATTTAACTTCAGAATCGCTTTTGGAAAATAAAGGATTTTTTAACGCATCATTGAGAGAGGTTTTTTTGTCTGATTTTTCACTTTTATTTTCTTTATTTGTTTCATTTTTTGCAAACTGATTTTGATTATTAGAGATATTAGTTATCATCTAGCATTACCATATTACCAGGTTTTCTTTTAAATTTGGTAAGTTTTTTAAATTTTGGTTTATCGATGGCAAATAGTATCAAAATACTTAATAAAACTATATAAAAATACATAAAGCCATAAGCTTGAAAATAATACATCAAAGTTCCCAAAACTGCAGGTGCAAATAAAGCACCAAAAGAATAGGTAAAAAGAACTGCTCTGCCAAGTTCAACTCTTTTGCTAGGATTATCAAGCATATCATTTGCTCTTGCTAAAGAAAGAGCGTATAAACAACACATACCCATGCCTAGCAAAAATCCAAAAAAGTATTTTAGATAAATATTATATTCTAAAAGTAGTATGCAAAGCATAGCGCTTAAAGCAATAAAAGCACACAATATAATGGCAAATTTTCTGCTAATTTTATCAGAAAGAGTTCCGATATAAAGTTGCGAAATAAAGCCACCTACCATAGTAGAGAAAATAAAAATAGAAGCTTCTTTTGCGCCAAATCCTTGTATAAGTACAAATAAAGAAGCCATTGAAAAAAAGCCATTTAAAAGCATGCCCGCTATAAAACTTGTTACTAAGGCTAAAGGCACTATATCAAAAACCTTAGGAATGGAAATTTTTGTTTTTTGTGGCAAAATAGGCTCTTTAATGCGGATTAAAAATAAAGGAATGGAAGCAAACATAATAAAACTAGCGCTTAAAATAAATACTGTATTACTTGGAAAGTCAAAAGACATAAGTAAAATTCCAAAACCTGATGATGAGTAAAATACAACCTCATAAAAGGCTATCACTCTTGAGCGAATAGTGTTTTTTGCTTTTTCATTAAGCCATGATTCTATTACCATTAAAAGCGCATAATAGCAAAAACCTAGCAAAAATCTTAAAAACATCCAAAAATAAAGATTAGAATTTAAGCTATGAAGCATGGTGGCTATACCAAAAATAATAGCAAAAATTCCAAATGATCTTATATGTCCTACTTTAGAAACTATTCTATGGGCACTAATTGTACTTACCATAGCACCAAGAAAATAACAACTTCCTATTACGCCTATATAAAAATTACTAATATTATTATGCTTTAAAATAATAGCTATGGAATTTACTGTTAAGGCACTTCCTATGAAAACAAAAATCATACCAAGAAATAATGCTGTTAGTGATCTAATCGTTCTTTTTGAGCTTAACATTTTCTTATTAAAAAATTATATATTAATACCGCTATGGGTGTGACAAACATTGCACAAAACAAGGCAAAAATACTCATTAAACCTTGAAACTCTAAAAATAAAAATCCTGCTATTAAAAACACATAGGCAAAAATTTTAAATAAAGAAAAAAAAGCTAATGCGTTTTTAAAAATACTTTTAAATTTTGGTTTTAAATCGTCATCTATATGGATAAATTTTATAATTTTTGGCAAAGAATATTGTTTTTTAGCAAAAATTTGTAAAGGTCTTTGCGTAAAATCATAATTTTTAGCTGCTTTAAAAATAAAATTTTTATAATTTAAAAAAGATATTAGAATGATTAAATTTTGAGCTAAAAAGCCAAATTCAAAGCTTATAAAGGTTTTAAAGCTTAATTCTTTGTAAAAAAAAACTCCTGCTAAGAAAAGTAAATTTAATCCTAGCAAGAGTTTTAATAAAATTTTAGGCTTTAGGATCATTTTTTAAATCTTTATAGCGATTTTCTTCTTTAAATTCTTCGTAACTTTTTACTTGTGCTTTGTAGGCTTTATAAACATTTAAAATCGCCGCAGCTACTCCTATAAACACTCCTACCCAAAAAAGCCAAACAATACCGGTTAAGTTTTTTAAAAAATAGCCTATACCAACTCCGATTAAAACAGCCACAACCATGGATATACCAAGGCTTAATCCATCTGCAGCTTCTATACCTTTGCGAATGATTTTTTGTCTTTTATTCATAATGCTTTAAAACTTTCTTGTGCTGCTTGTATAGTTTTATCAATGATTTTTTTATCCATACATTCACATATAAAACCTGTTTCAAATTGAGATGGTGCTAAATACACACCTTTGCTTAGCATCTGTGTATGAAATTTGGCAAATAATTTAGTATCTGATTTTAAAGCGTCTTGATAATTATTAACAGGGTTTTCACAAAAGAAAAATCCAAACATAGAACCAACGCAATTAACTTGCAAAGGAATTTTGCAATCATTTGCAGCTTCTTTAAAGCCTTGAGTAAGTCTTTTGCCTAGTTTTTCTAATTTTTCATACAAGCCTTCATAGTTTCTTGCTTTTTTTAAGCTCGCATAACCTGCAGCCATAGCAAGAGGATTGCCACTTAGTGTTCCTGCTTGATATACCCCGCCCAAAGGACTTAATAAATCCATGATTTCAGCTCTTGCAGCAAAAGCAGCTGCAGGAATACCTCCGCCTATAACCTTACCAAAAGTTACTATATCAGCTTTTATATTATTAATCCCAAAAGAGCCAAGATATGAAGCTCTAAAGCCACTCATAACTTCATCAAAAATTAAAAGAATTTGATGCTCATCACATAGTTTTCTTAACTCTTGTAAAAATTCTATTTTAGCAGGCACTAAACCCATATTTCCTGCAATTGGCTCTATGATGATACAAGCTATATTATCATCATTATTGATTAAGTTTTTAACACTATCAATATCATTATAAACGGCTACTAGAGTATTTTTAGCTACATCAGTTAAAACTCCTAGCGAGCTTGGGGTGTTAAAAGTAGCTGCACCGCTTCCAGCGCTTACTAATAAAGAATCAGAATGCCCATGATAACATCCTTCAAATTTGATGATTTTATCTTTTTTACTAAATCCTCTTGCAAGACGAATAGCACTCATAGTAGCTTCAGTGCCACTACTTACAAAACGGATTTTATCCAAATGTGGCCAATCTTTTAAGATAAATTTGGCCAATTTAGTTTCAGCTAAAGTTGGCGCACCAAAGCTCGAGCCATGCTCTAATGCTTTTTTGCAAGCTTTTTCAATATCCTCATCACAATGTCCAAAAAGTAAAGGTCCCCAACTTTGCACATAATCTATATAAGTATTTTCTTCTATATCGCTAATATAAGCACCTTTGCCTTGTTTGATAAATAAAGGATTGCTACCTACACTTGCAAAAGCACGCACTGGGGAATCTACCCCACCTGCTATATACTCACAAGCTTCCTCAAAGGCTTTTTTATTGTTTTTCATTTTTTACTCCTTTTATTGCTAGTAATATAATCATAAAGTGATTTTATTTCATCTTCTGTTAGCGAGTAAGTTGGCATAATGCTTTTTGCCTCTTGAGGTTGATTTAGAATTTTTCTAAAACGCGTATAGGGAGTGTTTTTAATACTTGGCACAATAAAAGGAATTTTTTCTCCATTTTTAGTGTAATAACCTAGTATTTGTTGACCTCCATCGCCATGACATTTAGCACAACTTATGCCTCTTGGATTTTTGTAAAGGGACTCTTGGTATTCTTTAGGAGAGATAAAATCTTCAGCCCAAGCACCATAAATTATAAAAAATAAAAATAATACAATTTTCATTCATTGCCTTTAACAAAAAAAGAAGTTTTGTTATGATACAATTTTTTAAGTTAAAGAAAGCTATAAAATTTAAGGAAAGAAATGACACTTTTAGATGGTAAAAAGCTAAGTGATAAGTTAAAAGAAAATTTAAAACAAGAAGTATTAGAACTTAAAGCTCAAAGTATAGAGCCTTGTTTGGCTGTAATTTTAGTAGGCGAGGATCCTGCTAGTGCTACTTATGTGGGTTCTAAAGCAAAAGCTTGCGAGCAATGTGAAATTAAGTCTTTAGTTTATAAACTTGATGTAAATACAACCCAAAATGAGCTTTTGGCTTTGATTAATACTTTAAATCATGATGATAGCATAGATGGAATTTTAGTTCAACTTCCATTGCCATCGCATATTAATAAAGATATAATCTTAGAAAGTATTAACTTTAATAAAGATGTAGACGGCTTTCACCCCTTTAATGTCGGAAATTTAAATCTTAATTTAAAAGGTGGTTTTTTACCATGTACACCTTTAGGCGTTATGAAAATTTTAGAACATTATGATATAAAATTACAAGGAGCTAGTGTAGTTGTAATAGGAGCTTCAAATATAGTAGGCCGTCCTATGGCTACTCTTTTGTTAAATGCTAATGCTAGTGTGAGTATTTGTCACATTTATACAAAAGATTTAAAAGCTTATACAAAAAATGCTGATATTGTTATCGTAGCAGCAGGTTGTCCAAATCTTTTAAAAGAAGATATGGTTAAAGAAGGTGTGGTGGTAATTGATGTTGGGATTAATAGAGTTGATGGAAAAATAGTAGGCGATGTCGATTTTGAAAATGTTAGTAAAAAAGCTAGCTATATCACTCCTGTACCAGGTGGAGTAGGGCCTATGACTATTGCTATGCTTTTAGAAAATACTATAAAATCAGCTAAAAATAGGATAAAAAAATGAAATTTTTGAAGAAAATTTATAAATTTACACAATCTTGGACGGGAACTTTAGTAGTTGTTTTATTGATTATATTTTTCTTTATACAAGCTTTTACTATACCAAGCGGTTCTATGAAAAATACTTTATTAGTAGGGGATTTTTTATTTGTAAAAAAATTTTCTTATGGTATTCCAACCCCGCATATTCCTTGGGTGGAAATTCCTGTTTTACCTGATTTTAATAAAAATGGACATTTAGTAAGTGGTGAAGGTCCTAAAAGAGGGGATATTGTGGTATTTAGATATCCGCATGAGCCAAAAATCCACTATGTAAAAAGATGTGTGGCCAAAGGCGGAGATGAAGTAGTTTTTGCAAATAAAACCTTATATGTGCGTATGGTTGAGGGTGATGAATATATGAAAGATTATTATCCTAATAAAACAAAAATCATAGGCGGAAGACTTTTTGTAAAAGAGCCTTTTGTAGAAAAAGGAATACATTATGATTCTAGAGTGGATATAGACAGTGTATTTTTTCGCTATTTAAATTTGGGGCAATTTGCTATGAAGCCTGCTTCTTTTGATGAATTAGGTGCTAATAATATTTATGGTTTTAATGCTTATTATTATAAAGTACCTGAAAATGAATATTTTATGATGGGCGATAACCGTGATCATTCTAGCGATAGTCGATTTTGGGGAAGTGTAGATTATAAATATATAGTTGGGCAACCTTGGTTTATTTATTTTTCATGGGATGAAAATAAAAAAGTTAGATGGGAAAGAGTAGGGCGTTTAGTTGAAACTATAGAAAAAGATGAACGCTTTATTCATCATAATGAAAGCGACATAGAAGCTTTAGAATAATTACCCAAAGAAACAAATAAAAATAGTTTGTGTAGAAAATGTATAGTTTCTACACAAAATTTTTTAAAAATATACAATCTTGATTTTACTCGTAGAATTTTTTAAGCTCCAAGTTGTAACAATTACAAAAATTAAAATTAGTATAAGATAAAAGGATAGAAAATGCTAAGCCAAAGATCTCAAAATTTAGGAGAATCCTTAACTTTAGTAATGACTGATATAGCCAAAACTTTAAAAGCAAATGGTGAGAAAGTTATTAGTTTTTCGGCAGGTGAGCCTGATTTTGATACTCCAGAAATCATTAAAAAAGCAGCAATTGAAGCTATTGAAAAAGGTTGTGGAGCTTATACGCCAGTTGTGGGTATAAAAGAAGTTATAGAGGCTATACAATATAAATTTAAAAATGATAATAGTTTAGATTATAAAACAAGTGAAATCATTACCAATGTTGGTGCTAAACATTCTTTGTTTATGGCGATTGAGTGTTTAGTTGAAGAAGGTGATGAGGTTATTATTCCAAGTCCTTATTGGGTGAGTTATCCTGAAATGGTAAAATTTGCAGGCGCAACTCCTGTGTTTATAGAAGGTGAGGCAAAAAATGGATTTAAAATCACCCCAGAGCAATTAAAACAAGCTATTACTTCAAAAACTAAGGTTTTGATGTTTAATTCTCCATCAAATCCTACAGGAGCTATATATTCTAAAGAAGAAATAAGTGCTTTAGCTAAGGTTTTAGAAGGAACTAAAATAGTAGTTTTAAGTGATGAAATTTACGAAAAATTAGTTTATGATGGAGAATTTTGTGCTTTTGCGCAAGTTAGTGAAGATGCTTTAAATAGAACTGTAAGTATTAATGGTCTTAGCAAATGTGGTGCTATGCCAGGGTGGCGTTTTGGATACATGGCAAGTAAAATGAGCGAGTTTAATAATGCTGTTAAAAAACTACAAGGGCAAAGTACATCAAATATTTGTTCAATCATCCAACACGCAGCTTTACCAGCCTTACTTGGAAAAGCAGATAATGATATTGAAATGATGAGACAAGCCTTTTTAAAGCGTAGAGAATTAGCTTGTGAAATTTTAGCCAAAAGTGATAGGCTAAAATTAGAACAAATTCCACAAGGAGCTTTTTATTTATTTATATCTTGCAAAGAAGTTGATAATGATTCTATGAGATTTTGTAAAAGACTGCTAGAAGAGCAAAAAGTAGCTTTGGTGCCAGGTATTGGTTTTGGCATGGAAGGGTATTTTAGGCTCTCTTATGCAACTAATGAAAAAGATATTATTGAAGGTTGTGAAAAAATCGTTGAATTTGTAAAAAACTACTAATTTCTTAAGCCTGTTAAAAACAGGCTTTCTTTCAAAAAAACTTATAAGCAAGTCTTTGGTATGATTATGCAAAAAATATAGGAAAAATAATGGAATTTGAAGTTCAATATAAAAGTGCAAATGCTAGAGCTTGTCGTATAAAAACTACACATAGTGAAATTTTAACTCCTATTTTTATGCCCGTTGGAACTTTGGCTGCGATTAAAAGTTTAGATGCTGTTGATATGAGTGAGATTTTAAATGCAAAAATTATTTTAGCAAATACTTATCATTTGTATTTAAGGCCTGGTTCTAAAGTGATTAAGCAAATGGGTGGCCTGCACGGTTTTAGTAAATTTGAAGGCTCTTTTTTAACAGATAGTGGAGGTTTTCAAGCTTTTTCTTTAAGTAAAAATTCAAAACCTGATGAAAAAGGTATTCAATTTAAAAGTCATATCGATGGAAGTTTGCACTATTTTACCCCGCAAAGTGTTTTAGATGCACAATATGATTTTAATTCAGATATTATGATGATTTTAGATGATTTAGTGGCCTTACCTGCAAGTAAAGAAAGGATAGAACTTTCTCTAAAACGCACTATAAAATGGGCAAAAGAAGCTATTGATTATCATAAGTTAAAACAAAGTCAAGGTGTGGGAATAGGGCAAAATATCTTTGGTATTATCCAAGGTGGGACTGATTTTGAAGCTAGAAAAATTTGCTCTCAAGCACTTTGCGAGATGGATTTTGATGGACTTGCTATAGGTGGATTAAGCGTGGGAGAAGAAAATGAGGCTATGTATGATACGGTTGAAGCTATGATGCCTTATGTGGATAACAATCGCCCTAGATATTTAATGGGAGTTGGCACGCCTGAAGATTTAGTAGAAAATGTAGCAAGAGGTGTGGATATGTTTGATTGCGTGATGCCAACAAGAAATGCAAGAAATGGTACCTTATTTACTAGCTTTGGAAAATTTAATATCAAAAAAGCAGAATTTATCACTGATCATGCTCCTATAGACGGCAAATGTTCTTGCTATACATGTAAGAATTTTTCAAGGGCCTATTTAAATCATTTATTTAAAGCCAAAGAATTAACTTTTTTTAGACTTGCAAGTATTCATAATTTACACTATTATTTAAATTTGGTCAAGCAAATGCGTGAAGCTATTATTAAAGATGAATTTGAAAATTTTAGAAAAGAATTTTATAGGCAAAGAATGTGTTAAATGATACTTTAAAACAAATTATTAGCAATATTAATATATCAAATGCTTATTATGAATTTGATGATTTTGATATTTTCACTCTAGATATAACTAAAAATTCTAAAAGTGTATTTGTTTTTAAAGAAAATCAAATTTTTGAGTATAAAGATGAAAATTTGATTTTATTTTCTAATACGGAATTTATAGCTATATTAAAAGAAATTTTGCAAAATGAAAAAGAAAAAAATAATACCATTAACCTTTCTATAGAAAAAAGAGAGGAGTTGATTTTAGAAAATAAAAAAGTAAAGAATTTCTTGACAAAATATTTTATATTAAAAGTCAAGCTTAGTAAAAGTTATAACATGGTTTCTTCTGTTTTAGAGGCTTGTAAAATTTGTCATAGTAAGCATCATTTTATAAAGAAAAGTTTAAAAACAATTATTTTAAATTTAGCTGTTTTGGAAAAAAATATTAAAGAAAATATATCAAGATTAGAAGGGATTTACACTTATATTAATACCGCAAGAAATGAAAAAATAAATAAAAATATTTACTTTTTAAGTATTATGTCTGCAATTTTTTTACCTTTAAATTTAATTGTTGGATTTTTTGGTATGAATACCAAAAATTTATTTTTATCTGAAAATGAATACGGAACTTACTATATTTTAGCTGTGATTTTAACGATATTTTTTATTTTATTTTTATGGTATCAATTTAAAGATAAAAAAGAATTGGATTTGGATGAATTTTCTGTAAAAAAGAAGTAAGTGGTACGCCCAAGAGGATTCGAACCTCTGACCTTTTGAACCGCAATCAAATGCTCTATCCAGCTGAGCTATGGGCGCAAAAATAAAGAGTAATTTTATCAAAAAATTCTTAAAATTAGCAAAAATAAATATTTTTATAGAATTTTTATATTTTTATGCTAATCTTCTTTTTAATATTTTAGCTTAAGGCAAAGTCATGATACATAAGATTTTAATAGCCAATAGAGGTGAGATTGCAGTAAGGGTGATCCGTGCTTGTAGAGATTTGCATATACAAAGTGTTGCTGTTTATACTGAACCTGATTATGAGTGTTTGCATGTAAAAGTTGCTGATGAAGCATATAGAATAGGAACTGATGCCATAAGAGGGTATTTAGATGGTAAAAGAATAGTTGAGATTGCTAAAGCTTGTGGAGCTGATGCTATACATCCTGGATATGGTTTTTTAAGTGAAAATTATGAATTTGCAAAAGAATGCGAAGAAGCAGGGATTATCTTTATAGGTCCAAAATCAGATGTTATCCGTAAAATGGGTAATAAAAACATAGCAAGATATTTAATGAAAAAAAATGGAATCCCTGTAGTTCCAGGTACTGAAAAATTAAATCATTGCACATTAGAAGAAATCAAACTTCAAGCTTTAAAAATAGGCTATCCTGTAATTTTAAAAGCTAGTGGTGGTGGTGGCGGTAGAGGCATACGCGTAGTACATAAAGAAGAGGATTTGGAAAAATCTTTTGAAGCATGCAAAAGAGAAGCACTAAGTTTTTTTAAAAATGATGAAGTTTTTATGGAAAAATATGTTATTAATCCAAGGCATATTGAATTTCAAATTTTAGCAGATAATTATGGTAATATCATTCATCTTTGTGAAAGAGATTGCTCAATACAAAGAAGACATCAAAAAATCATTGAAATAGCACCTTGCCCAAGTATTTCAGAAAAACTAAGAAAAACCATAGGAGTTACTGCAGTAGCTGCTGCAAAAGCTGTAGGTTATACGAATGTTGGGACGGTTGAGTTTTTACTTGATGATTATAATAGATTTTATTTTATGGAAATGAATACAAGAATTCAAGTAGAACACCCAATTACTGAAGAAATTACGGGGATTGACCTTATCACAAGACAAATTCGTATAGCAAATGGGGAAATTTTAGATCTTGAGCAAAGCGATATAAAACCAAGAGGTTTTGCGATAGAAGCTAGGATTACAGCAGAAAATGTATGGAAAAATTTCATTCCAAGTCCAGGCAAAATTACAGAGTATTTTCCAGCTTTAGGGCCGTCTGTAAGAGTGGATAGTCATTTATATAAGGACTATACTGTGCCACCTTATTATGATTCTTTACTTGCAAAATTAATTGTTAAGGGTTCAAGTTATGATAGTGCAGTTAATAGACTTGAGAGAGCTTTGAAAGAATTTGTGATTGATGATATTAGAACAACTGTTCCATTTTTGATTGCAATTACTAAAATAAGAGAATTTAGAAGAGGGTATTTTGATACTTCTTTCATAGAAACACATATGGAAGAGCTTTTGGAAAAGACAGAAGATAGACACCAAGAAAATAAAGAAGAAGTAATTGCTGCTATAGCTGCAGCCTTACAAAAGATAAAAGAAAGTAGGCAATCATGAGTTTTTTAGATGAATTAAAAGATATAAAAAAAGCACTCCAAAAAGAACAAGGTCAAACAAAAAAAGAAAAGGTTAAAGCGAGTAAAAGCGGAGTTAGTATGAAAAATACTGACTTAGATGCTATACAAAAAGACTTAGCTAAGCAAAATGAAGATAAAAAGCAAGAACAAGAATTTGAAGATATGTTTTTAAAAGAAGAACGCTTAGCTAATGAATTTATGGAATTTGTAAAAAATAGTGATATTAAAAAGATCTAATGAATAATATTATTGGTTTTTGTACTTTAGAAGAAGAATGTCCTTATCTTGAAAATAGATATTGTAGAAATGAGTATAATTATATATCTTTTATTAACAAAGCACAAAATCAAGAATTAGTTTCAAGAGGTTGGCGTCGCTTTGGTTCATATTTTTCAAGACCAATATGTAATGATTGTAATGAATGTCAAAATTTGCGTATTTTGGTAGAAAATTTCCATTTTAGTAAAAGCTATCGTAGGGTTTTTAAAAAAAATATAGCTACTAAAATAATCTTACAAAAACCTTCTTTAAGTGATGAGCATTTATTGCTTTATGAAAAATATCACCATTATCAAAAAGATAAAAGAAATTGGAAAATTTATGATTTAAATTTTAGAAAATATTACAATCTTTATGTAGATAATGCAGGTACTTTTGGATATGAACTTGATTTTTATATAGATAATAAGTTAGTGTGTGTTGATTTGATTGATATTTTAGAAGATGGAATTTCTAGTATATATTGTTTTTATGATCCTGATTTTTCACATCTAAGTCTTGGAAAATATTCGCTTTTAACAGAAATCAAGCTTGCACAATTAAAAAAATTAAAATATATTTATTTAGGATATTTTGTAAAAGGGTGTCAATCTTTATCGTATAAAGCCGATTATAGTCCAAATGAAATTTTAAAACACACTAGTGCTTTAGATGAACAGGCATTTTTGTGGAGTTAGGTTTATAGAGAGGATTTTATGCAAGTAGTGCAAACTTTAGAATCTGTTAGTGTTAATACTGATGATTTTTTAATGTTTAAATATTTTCAAGATCTTATCCGTAAAAATTTTTCTAAAGTTATAGGTAATAAAAATAAAACCCTATCTTTTTTTGTGGAAAATGAAATTCCTCAAAGAAGATATTTTTTAAAACTTGTTAATCATAAGTATAAAAAAAATACTGGAAACCAAATCGATAATCTTGCTTTTGCGCATTATAAGACCTTTAAATTAAATCTTGCTCAAGCAAATACTTTAAAGCCTGTAATCTTTGCTAAAATAGGTTTTGCACAAAAAAATATCTTAATAGCTTTAAGTTCTAATGAAAAAATGTTTGCTGTATATTTAGAGCAATATTTTAAAGATCATAAAAGCATGTATGATGAGAAAAATTGTATTTTTTCAGTAGAATACAAAGATGATAATACTTTAAATCTTTTAGAAATTTTAGCAAGCGTAAATGAGCATTTAAAATATTGTGTGGATTTTACAATCAATGAAACTCAACTTTTAGAATTTAGAAATAAAATGAAAAATAAAGCCAATACTAATTGGAAATTTAATGCTTTGGCTAAACTTTTTGAGAATTATTTCCAAACTTTAGGATGTAATTCTAGTGATGATTTTGCTACTATTAGACAAAATTATCTTAATTTAGTTAAAATTTATCATCCTGATCGCCATCAAGGTAAAAGCAAAATCGAACAAGCTTATTGTCGTGAGGAATTTGAAAAAATTCAGCTTGCTTATGAGAGTTTAAAATCTTTATATAAAAACAATACATAATCTCCAAATAACATCATTTTAAGTTGCAATTTATTAAAATTAATTTTTATAAAATTCTAGGAAGAAATTTTGGTTGCTGATAGAAAATTATTTTTTTTAAGTTGCATTCTAATAACTATAGGGATACTTTTTTCATATTCTTTAAGTGCTTTTACTGTGCTTTATTTAGAATATAATGAATTTCATTTTTTTATCAGGCAGCTTTTTTTTGGACTTAGTGGTATAGCTATTATTTATTTTGTTTCAAGATTAAATCCTGATAGTAAAATGGCACATTATTTAATGATAAGTGTTTTGTTAATCTCTTTTTTATTTATACTTATTTTGCCTTTTTTACCTACCTTTCTTGCTACTGCAGCAGGTGGTGCTAAAAGGTGGATCAGGCTTGGCCCTTTATCTATTTCTCCTGTTGAATTTTTTAAGATAGGTTTGATTTATTTCCTTGCTTGGTCTTATACAAGAAGAATTGATGATAGCAAAAAAGCAATCAAACACGAAGTTTTAATTTTAATTCCTTATTTTATTTTAGCTGCTTTTGTTATTGGCTATATTTATATGACACAAAATGATTTAGGTCAAAGTGTTATTTCTTTTTTCTTGGTTTTTGCTTTAGCATTTTTTGCAGGAGCTAGTAAAAGACTTTTTGCTTTTGGCGTGGTTATTGTTGGAATGATTGGGGTTTTGGTGATTTTAAGTAATCAAAGAAGAATTCAGCGTATTTCTGCTTGGTGGGGAAATATCCAAGATGCGTTTTTACCTTTTTTTCCTGATTGGCTAGCAAGTGCTTTAAGAGTAAGCCATAACTCAGAACCTTATCAAATTTCACATAGTTTAAATGCTATAGCTCATGGTGGATTTTTTGGAGAAGGGTTGGGTCTTGGAACTTTCAAATTGGGATTTTTAAGTGAGGTGCATACGGATTTTGTTTTATCAGGGATTACTGAGGAAATAGGATTGTTGGGATTGAGCATTATATGTTTGATTTATTTGATGGTTATACTTAGAATTTTTAGAATTGCTGGGCGCTGTGAAAATAAGGTCCATTTTTTATTTTGTTCAGGTGTAGCTTTACTTTTATTATTTTCATTTTTTATGAATGCTTTTGGAATTATTTCTTTAACTCCATTAAAAGGAGTTGCTGTGCCACTTTTAAGTTATGGTGGCAGTTCTATGTGGTCTATTTGTCTTGGAATAGGTTATGTTTTAATGATTAGCAAGAAGGTAAAAATTTAAACTCATTAATTAAAATATATAAAAATTAACTTAAATAAAAAATATTCTATAACAACTCTTTACAAAAAACTTTTTTCTGCTATAATTATGCTCACATTTATTATAAAGGAGGCGGATATGAAGAAATACAGGCGTTTAAACACATTATAATCATTTATCAATTTTATTTTAATTTTAACAAAGGAAAAAAATGAAAAAAATATTATATGTTGTTTTAGCGTTATTTGGTATATTAGCTTTAGGTGCTTGTTCAAGCGATAAAAATCAAGCTAGTGCTTCTGGTGAAAAAGTTTATAAAGTAGGTATAGCTGCAAATTATCCTCCTTTTGATTTTATTAAAGATGCAAAAATTACCGGCTTTGATGTTGATTTATTGGAAGAAATTGCTAAAAGAGAAAATTTAAAACTTGAATGGGTAAATATGAGTTTTGATGGTTTAATTCCTGCCTTAAAAGCTGGAAAGATTGATATGATAGCTTCTGCTATGAGTTCAACTCCTCAAAGATTAGCAAGTATGGATTTTAGTGATACTTATTTCAATACTAAAAATTTATATTTAAAATTAAAAACAGATTCTAGTATTAGCGATAAACAAAGTTTGGAAGGTAAAAAAATAGGTGTTCAACTTGGAACTATTCAAGAAAGCGCTGCTAAGACTATTCCAAATGCTCAAGTAGTTGCAAGCGAAGAAATGTTAGCAGCAATTTTAGCTTTAAAAGCTGGCAAAGTAGATGCAGTTTTAACGGATAAAGATATTGGTAAAGGTTATTTAAAAACTAATGAAGAGCTAGAAGCATTTTTAGAAGAAAATGATGGAAGTTCAGGGTTTTGTATAGCTTTTGATAAAGGAAAACAAAGTGAGCTTATTCAAAAAATTAATGCAGGTTTAGAAAAAGTTAAAGCTGATGGTACTTACCAAAAAATCGTAGAAAAATACGATTTACAATAATTAACTTAAAGCCTTGATACTTATATTCAAGGCTTTAAAAAAATATTCCATATCTTCTTTTGTATGCGTATAATGAAAACCCACTCTTAGCCAACCTGGTTTAGATTTTAATTCTTGATTGTCTTTTAGATTGAGTAAATCATGCCCATAAGGTCCTGCACAAGCACAACCTGCTCTTGTTTCTATCTTATAAGTTTTACTTAGTTTATAAGCTAAATCAAAAGGAGAAATTCCTTCTATATTAAAAGCAAAAATAGGTAATCTATTAGTGATATTTTTTGCATATAAGATCATTTTTGGAAAATTTGTACATTGTTTGAAAAAATATTCACAAAGTTCTTTTTCTTTTTTTTCTATATTTTTTAAACCTATTTCATTGCGTATTTTAAAAGCCAAACTTGCTCTAATAAGCTGAATAATTCCAGGTGTGCCACCTTCTTCTAAATTTTCAACTTCGCATAAATATTGTTGAGATGTTCTTGAAACATAGCCCACAGTTCCACCTGCTGCAAAGCTAGGGGTATTGCCACATAGATTTTTTTTGATAACAAGTAAGCCACAAGATCCTACACCTCCAAGTAGTTTATGAGAGCTAATAAACACTGCATCGTAAAATTTAGGATCTAAATTAGCATAAGGAGCTAAAGTGGAAATATCAAAAGCAACTATACCGTTGTGTTGTTTGATTAAAGTGTAAATTTTTTTATAATCACTTAAAATTCCTGTAACATTAGAAGCTGCATTAAAGCTTGCTATGATTTGTCTGTTTTTGGATTTTTGTAATAATTTTTCTAAAAAATTAAAATCTAATTCTCCATTTTTATCTAAGGGCACTCGAACGCATTCACACAAAGCTTCTCTAAATGAAAGTTCATTAGAATGGTGTTCATAGGGTCCAACTATAACCAAAGGTAAGGTATTTTTGTCTGTATTTTTAAAATATTTTTCTTTAATAAGTGGTGGTATATATAGACCTAAAAGTTCTTGAAATTTTTTTATAGCTGCTGAAGATCCATTCCCACAAGCTATAAGAGCAAAACTATCATCTAATTCAAGGTATTTTTTTAAATTTATTCTTGCGTTTTCATAATGCTGTTGTGTGATAAAAGAATTTAAAGAGCTATCTGAATGTGTATTTGCATAGGTGGTAAGAATTTTTTTAATTTCTTTTTCTATGCTTTTTAGTGCTAAAGCGCTAGCTGTAAAATCAAAATAATATATTCCTTTTTTTAAAATAATATCTTGTTTTAGTTTTTCAATATCCAAAAAAAATCCTCTAATTTTTTGTTAAAATTATAACATACAAAATATTTATTTTAAGGATGTGATTATAAAATTTGGTGATTTTTCAAAACGCTGTGAAACTTTGGAGCTTGAAAGTATTTTTGATTTTTATAGTATTTTTGATGAGTTTGAATTTGATTTGAAATTAAGTTTATATGAAAATATCTTAAATGTTTTTATTTTGAAAGCCTTTGATATTTTAGCTTCTTTAAATTTAGATGAGAATGCTTTAAAAGCTTTGAGTGTTTTAAGTAAAAACGATAGAAAACGCTATTCTATTAATAAATCTATTCCGCATTTTCAGGCTCTAGGACTTATTAATAAACTTTTAGAGAAAAATATTTTGATCTTAGAAAAAAGTCAAGAAAAGCCAATCATAAAAAACAAAAGACAGAAAGTTAAAAAAGAGTTACGCTCTTATAATATACAAGATAAGGTTGTTTTTAAAAATCAAGGATTAAGATTTTTCTTTTATTTTATATATCCTAAACTTAATTTAATCGCGATGAAAAAATATAATGAATTAATGGAACTTATCCAAGAAAATTTGGAAAAATACCAAAGTTTTACTTTTGAACTTTTATGTAAAGAATTTTTAGCAAAAAAACTTAAAGTGGATCAAGTGTATAGTTTTTGGAATTATTATCATGAAATAGACTTGTATTATCATGAAAACAATTTTTGTGTTTTAGGTGAAGTTAAATTTAAAGAAAGAAAAATATGTAAAAATGTTTTAAATATTTTAAAAAGTAAAGCAAAACAGTTGCAAATTCAACCTAATTTATATGTGCTTTTTTCAAAGAGTGGCTTTAGTAAAGAGCTTATTTTAAATAAGGAGCGTAATTTGCTTTTATATACTTTAGAAGATTTTCAATTTTTAATTAAGGATTAAGTGTGGATGAGAATATTTTAAAAAGTTTAGATTCTAGTGAAAAAGAAAACTTACAACAAGGATTAAAAGCCTTAATAGAGCAAACCTATGTTATAGAAAATGAATATAAGCAACTTAATGAAAACTACACTGCATTAAGACAAATGGTAAGTGAGATTATAGAGGTTTTGCCTATGGCTTTGTGGATTTTAGACGCAAATAAAAATATTATTTTGCAAAACAACCTAGCTACACAAAAGCCAAAGCTTTTAGAATGCATTGATCTTGATAAAACACATTATGAGCTTGAGTTTGATCATAAATTTTATCTAATCAAAATCACCTCTCATACTGATAAACTTATAGTAAATGCAACAGATATTAGTGATGAAAAAAGAAATGAAAGGTTAGCTAGCATGGGAACAGTTGCAGCACACCTAGCACATGAAATACGCAATCCTATAGGTTCTATTTCTTTATTAAGCTCTACTTTGTTTGAAAGAAGTGAGTTAAAAAATAAGCATATAGTTTTAGAAATCCAAAAAGCAATTTCAAGAGTAGAGCGTATTGTAAATTCTACTTTACTTTTTACAAAAGGAGTACATGTTAATTTAAATGAGTTTAATTTACAGGAGTTACAAGATGAGTGTGAGCAAGCTATTGGAGCTTATAATTATCTAGCTAATATCGATTTTAAATTTGAATTTTTAGATTTAAAAATCAATGCAGATAAATCTTTACTTGCTTTAGTTTTGCAAAATTTACTTTATAATGCCATAGATGCTATTGAAGAAAGCGAAAATGATGATGGTTATATAAAGGTTAAGTGCGAACAAAAAGAAGATAGGGTTTTTATTAAAGTTTATGATAATGGTGTAAGTATCAAAGATAAAAAAATGGTTTTTGAGGCTTTTAAAACAACTAAATTAAAAGGTAATGGTTTAGGTCTTTCTTTATCAAAACAAATTATTGATGCGCATAATGGAGTTTTAGGTTTTGATGAAAATCCAAAATGTTTTTTTATAGAGCTTAAAATTTAAGCTCTATAAAATAAATTTTTTCTTAAAATAATAAAAATATTTGTCCTCATAGCTCAGCTGGATAGAGCGCAGAATTCCTAATTCTGAGGTCGCAAGTTCAAACCTTGCTGGGGACACCATTTCAAGGAAAAAGATGTTTCATATAGTCTTAGTTGAGCCTCGCATACCACAAAATACAGGAAGTATAGGCAGAATGTGTTTTAATGCAGGTTTTGCTTTACATATTATCAATCCGCTTTTTAGTATTGATGAAAAGGCAGTTAAAAGAGCAGGACTTGATTATTGGAAAAAATTAAATCCTTTTTTATGGGATAATTTAGAAGATTTTTTAAAAGAGTATGAAAAATTTCAAGATAGATTTTTCTTTGCGACAACTAAAACTACTCAAGCTTATTTTGATGTAAATTATCAAAAAGGTGATTTTTTATTTTTTGGAAGTGAAAGTTTTGGTTTGCCTATGGATTTAATGCAAAAAAAATGGGAAAATGCTATTACTATACCGATGAAAGATTGCGGTAGAAGTTTAAATTTAGCTACAAGTGTAGGCATAGTGAGTTATGAGGCTTTGAGGCAAAATTTTGCCTCTTTTGAAAAATTTTAATGATTTAAAACTTGATTTAAAAATTCTTTCAATCTTTCATTCTCTGGGTTTTCAAAAGCTATTTTAGGACATTCATCTACTGCTATAATGCCTTTATCCATGAAAAAAATTCTATTAGCTACATTTCTTGCAAATCCCATTTCATGTGTAACTACAAGCATGGTTAGACCTTCTTTAGCCACTTCTTTCATGATATTTAAAACCTCACCTATCATTTCAGGATCTAAAGCTGAAGTTGGCTCATCAAATAAAATCACATCAGGATTCATCATTAATGATCTTGCTATGGCAATACGCTGTTTTTGTCCACCTGAAAGCTTATGAGGAAAATAATTTTCTTTATCACTTAGGCCAACTTTTTTGAGTAATTCTCGTGCTTTTTTTACTGCTTCATCTTTACCCATGATTTTTGTTTGTACTGGCACTAGGCATAAATTTTCCAAAACATTTTTATTATTAAAAAGATTAAAATGTTGAAATACCATGCTTACTTTTTGTCGAATTTTATTGATATCTGTTTTTTTATCAAGTATATTGATATTATTGATATAAATATTACCACTATCTGGTGTTTCAAGTTTATTTAAACAGCGTAAAAAAGTACTTTTTCCACCTCCGCTAGGCCCTATAATAGCAATAATATCACCTTTATGTACTTCAATGCTAATATCTTTTAAAACTTCTAAATCTCCATATTTTTTAATCAAATTTTCTATTTTAATCATGTTTGTTTAATCTCATTTCTATAAATCTTGCAATCAGTGTTAAAATTTTAACGCTTACATAATATACAAGCCCTGTAAAAATAATAGGTTTAGGGTTGTAATAAATTGCTTGTAAGCTTTTACTTTGCATGGTAATATCCATAACGCTAATATAGCCCACTATTGAAGTTTCTTTAAATAAAGAAATAAATTCATTCATTAAAGAAGGTAAGATATTTTTAATCGCTTGTGGAAAGATGATTAGTCTCATAGAAGCAGAATAATTAAGCCCCATTGCTCTTGATGCTTCCATTTGTCCTTTGTCTACACTTTGAATTCCACTTCTTACGATTTCAGCTACATAAGCAGAACTATTAAGTCCAAGTGCAATAATAGCTACATAAAAATTATCACTCCAAGTAGCAAAAATCACTACTGAGAAAATCAAAAGCTGTAAAAGCAGAGGAGTTCCGCGTATAATGTCTATGTATTCATCTATGATGAAATTTAAACTTTGAATTTCTAAAAATCTTAAAAATGCTAGGAAAAAACCAAGTGCTATTCCTATTAAAATTCCACCCACTGTTAAGCCAAGTGTTGTGAAATAACTATGAACATAAGCTTTGGCTTCTATAGTATAAGCATATTCTCCTGTAGCTAAGCCATTTTGATCTTTAACTTGTAAAATTTCAATAGGAAATGAAAAATAAGCCCAAAAAACAATAATGGCAAAAAATACAAAAATTTTCATCGTATTTTGTTTCAATTTAAACACCTTATAAAATTTTAAAAAAACTAAGTGTATAAAAATTAAGTTTTCTTTTTACTTAAAAGCATTTTTATGTGTTTTTTTGGTAAATATCGTGAGTTAAATTTTCACATAGCTGTAAAAAATAAAATAAAATTAATATAAAATTATATTTTTTTGTAGCAAATTCATTTTTTTATGATAAATTTACACTCGATTAAATTATAAAAAGGAGATAAATATGGATTTAATATCCCAATTTGTTGGCTTTGTAAATAATCAGTATTATTCCATTTTGGTTATTTTGCTTATTATTGTAGGGTTTTATTATAGCTATTTGACAGGTTTTGTGCAATTTCGAATGCTTCCTTATGTGTTTGACATTTTGACAGAAAAGCAAGAAAAACATGAAAAACACCATATTACTCCTTTTCAGGCTTTGATGATTTCAACAGCTTCAAGAGTTGGTATAGGAAATATTGCAGGTATTGCAGTAGCAGTTGTTTTGGGCGGACCTGGTGCTTTGTTTTGGATGTGGGCTATGGCATTTTTTGGTGGCGCTTCAGCTTTTGCAGAAAGCACTTTAGCACAAGTTTATAAAAGTCGTGATGGAAAAAGTTTTAAAGGTGGCCCTGCTTATTATATTAGTAAAGCTTTAAATTTAAAATGGCTTGGAGCTGTTTTTGCGGTGATTTTAATCATTACTTATGCTTATGGATTTAATGGACTTCAAAGTCAAACTATGACTTCAGCATTTGAGTTTTATTATAAAGGTATGGTTGATGCTAGTGAAGTAAGTTTTTCGCAAAGTTGGTGGCCTATTGTAATAGGGGCTATTTTGGCTATTTTTGCTGCTTATATGTTTTTTGGTGATCATACTAAAATAGGTAAAGTAAGCTCGGTCATCGTTCCTATTATGGCGATGATTTATGTTGGTTTATCTATTATAGCGATGTTTATGAATTTTGATAAAATTCCTGAAGTGTTTTCTATGATTTTTAAAAGTGCTTTTGATTTTGAAGCTATTTTTGGTGGATTTGCAGGTTCTGCTTTAGTTATAGGTATAAAAAGAGGATTATTTTCTAATGAAGCAGGTATGGGTTCAGCACCAAATGCAGCAGCTTCAGCTCTTACAACTCACCCTGCAAAACAAGGGGTTATTCAAGCATTTTCTGTATTAATTGATGTGATTATTTGTACAAGTTCAGGATTTTTGGTATTATTTTCACTTGCTTATGCTAATAATATTGGTGTAGACGGTAAGCCTATTTTAACAGCACTACCTTTGGTACAAGAATCCATGAAAGAATATTATGGAAATCTAGGTGTACATTTCACTACTATTAGTATAGTTTTATTTGCTATTACTTCTTTGATAGGAAATTATTATTATGCTCAAGCAAATATTAAATACCTTACTCAAAATCCTATTATTATTAATCTTTTTAAAGCAAGTGCCGTGCTTATGATTTTTATTGGTGCAAATATGGATTTAAAATTTGCGTGGGATTTGGCTGATACTACTATGGCGTTTATGGCTACGATTAACATCATTTCTATTTTATTGCTTGGTGGTATAGTGAAAAAGGTATTAAAAGATTTTAGCGAGCAAAAAAGACAAGGTAGAGATCCGGTATTTAGTGCTTCAAAGCTTGGTATTAAAAACGCAGAGTGTTGGGACTAATGATAGATTATATTATTATTGCTTTGTTTATAGCTTTTATGGTTTTTCTTGTGTTTGGCTTTAACCGCCAAATGCAAGAAAAAGTCAAGCAAAGAGAAGAAAAACTAAAAACAAAGAAAGATTTTAAAAAAAATAGGTAAAATACACTAAAAAATTTTTTAAAAAAGAGTGTAAAATGAAATTGTTAATAGAAATAGGCACAGAAGAGCTTCCTGCTATTCCTTTATTAAAAGAACTTCCAAATATTACTAAAAAATGGGAAAAGATTTTACAAGAGTATCATTTAGAATCTGAATTTAAATTTTTCTATACTCCTAGAAGATTAGTTTTTATTCATGAAAATTTTAAAGAAAAACAAGATGATTCTTTTGTGGAATTTATAGGTGCACCTAGGGCGATAGCTTATAAAGATGGAAAGCTTACTCAAGCAGGGCTTAGTTTTTTAGAAAAAAGTGGTTTAAAAGAAGAAGAGCTTGAATTTAAAGAAATTAAGGGTAAAGAAGTATTGTATTGTCAAAAACAAGTACAAGGCTTGCAAAGCAAGGTGGTTTTAGCTCAAATGATCGAGGCTTTTTTAAAAAGCTTGAGTTTTGGTAAAACTATGAGATGGGGTGATGGTAGCTTTGAATTTATCAGAGCTATTCGCTCGCTTTGTTGTATTTTAAATGATGAATTGATTGAGTTTGAAAGCTATGGCGTTAAAAGTGCAAAAAGTACTTTTGTGCATAGAAGTGTTAGTTATGATTTGATAGCTTTTGCGAATATTGATGAGTATTTTAAAACTTTAGAGCAAAATTATATTATTTTAGATCAAGAACAAAGAAAAAAGCTTATTATTGAGCAGTTAAAGACACTTGAAAAAGAAAATGATATTACTATTGCAGAAGATGATGAGCTTTTAGCTGAAGTTGTAGCTATCACAGAGTATCCAAAGGCATTATTAGGGCATTTTGAAAAAGAGTATTTAGAAATCCCAAGCGAAGTGATAATTACTTCTATGAGAGAAAATCAACGCTATTTTGCAGTATTTAAAAACAATACTCTAAGCAATCATTTTATTGTAGTTTCTAATGCGGTTTGTGAAGATTATTCTAAAATCATTAATGGAAATGAAAGAGTTTTAAGAGCAAGATTAAGTGATGCGATGTTTTTTTGGAAAAATGACTTAGCGCAGGGTTTAAATAATGATAAAATAAGCCAAATGGTTTATCTTGAAGGACTTGGAACCTTAAAAGATAAAATTATTAGAGAACAAAAAATTGCTACTAAGCTTTGTGAAGTTTTTGCTAATACTCAAAAAGATGAAATTTTAAAAGCTATAGAATACTCAAAAGCTGATCTAAGTACTCAAATGGTGTATGAATTTACTGATCTTCAAGGCATTATGGGATCTTATTATGCTAAGGCTATGGGTATGAGCGATGAGCTTGCTTTGGCGATTAAAGAACAATATCTTCCAAATGGCGATAATTCAGCTATGCCAAGTAATGAATTTAGTTCTATTGTAGCTTTGGCTTATAAATTTGATACACTCGTGGGACTTTTTTCAATGGGGAAAATCCCAAGTGGTACAAAAGATCCTTATGCTTTAAGAAGAGCAGCAAATGGTGTTTTAAAAATTATTCTAGCTTTAAATAAAAATTTTGATCTTAAGATATTTTTAGAAACAATAGCTAGTGAGTATAAAAGCTTTGATTTGAAAATTTTACTAGACTTTATCTTAGAGCGTTTATATACTTTTTATGAGGTTAATGCTTCTTTTGTTAAAGCTGTACTTAGCTCTAAAACTTATGATGTTATTTATATTAATTCTTGTATTAAAGCTTTAATACAAAGTGCAAATAAGGCAGATTTTAGTCAAAATTTTGCTACTTTTAAGCGCTTGGCAAATATTGCAATATTAAGTGAAGTTCAAATTAATGAAAATTTGTTTAACACTCAAGAGGAAAAAGATTTATACCAAGCTTTTATGCAGTGTAAAACAAAAGAAAATAACACCCAAGAGCTTTTAGAAAGCCTTTTTGCACTAAAACCACAAATTGATGCTTTTTTTGATAAAGTAATGATTAATGACAAAGATGAAAATATTAAAAACAATCGTCAAGCTTTAGTATGTGCAATTTATCGTGAGTTTTTAAAAATAGCTGATATTAAAGAGCTTAGTGTATGAGAAAAATTCTTTTTTTACTTTGTTTTTTGGTATTTGCATTAGAAGCTAGAGAGATTGAGCTTGTAAAAGGGCAAGTAATTTTTTTAGAATTTGATAAAAATAATTTTTTACAAATTAGCTCAAATTCTAAAAAACTTCCTTTTTTTGAGTATAAAAATAAAGTCATTGTTAGTATAGCCATACCTTATAAAAATCCTAAAGATAGAAAATTAATAGCTGAATTTAAAGATAATTCCAAAGAAGAAATTAACATAAAATTTAGCGAAGGAAACTATAAAAAAGAATTTTTAAAAGTTAGTGCTTCTAAGGTTAATCCACCTAAAGAAACACTTGATCGCATTAGTAAAGAATATCAAGAAGCTATTAAGGTTTATAATACTTATACTAATATGGCTTTATTTGAAGGCAATTTTACATACCCTTTAGAAAGTAAAATTACAAGTGCTTTTGGAAAAGCAAGATTGTTTAATGATACTCTTAAAAGTTATCATAGCGGAACTGATTTTAGAGCAGCAAGTGGGACAAAAATTTATGCTAGCAATGATGGTATTGTAAGGATTGCTTCAAATCGTTATTATGCAGGAAATTCAGTGGTAATTGATCATGGATATGGGATTTATTCTCAGTATTATCATCTATCAAAACTTAATGTAAAAGTAGGACAAAAGGTAAAAAAGGGTGAGCTTATAGGTTTGAGTGGAGCTAGCGGTAGGGTTACAGGGCCACATTTGCATTTTGGAATTTTAGTTAATGGTGTGCAAGTTGATCCACTTGATTTTATAGTCAAATTTAATGCTTTATAATGATAGTTTTTAGCGAGTTTTTTCAAAATTGGATTGATAAATATTACTGCCAAGCTGTGAGTGTTGGTAAAAATGGAGATTTTTATACCGCAGTTAGCGTGGGAAATCTGTTTGGAACACTCTTAGCTAATCATTTTTTAAAACTTATAGATGATAAAAAGCTAATTTTACCGGTTGAAGTTGTAGAAATAGGGGCAAATGAAGGGCATTTAATGCTTGATTTTATACAAGCTCTATACACTCTTAGGGCTGATATTTTAGAGCAGATTGAGTGTTTTATCATAGAGCCACATGAAAAATTAAAATGTGTTCAAAAAAAACTTTTTGATGAGTATGATTTGGATGTAAAAATTTATAATTCTTTAGAAGAATGTCATTTTAAAAACGCCTTTTTTTACGCTAATGAATTATTTGATTGTTTTGCGTGTGAGCTTATAAAAGATAGAACAATGGCATATGTTGATGATGATTTAAACATTGTTTTTAAAGCTATGAATGAAGATCTTTTAAAAGAATGTGAAAAATATTCTATCACTAATAGCGAGCTTTGTATTTCTTATAAACCCTTTTTATCTAAATTAAAACAAACCTGTGAAAAACTAACTTTTGCATGTTTTGATTATGCAAAAAAAGAAGAAAAAATTAGTATTAGAATGTATAAAAATCACCAAGTGTATAATCTTTTTGAAGAAAACTTAAAAGATTTTTTTGCTAAAAGCGATATTACATATAATGTAAATTTTGATCATTTTTTACAAGTTTTAAAAGAAGAGGGCTTTGAGGTGTTAGAATATAAAAATCAAAATCAAGCCTTAATTGATTTTGGCTTAGAAGAAATTATCGAACAAGTTAAAAATATTAACCTCCAAATTTATAAAAACTTTATCAACCAAAGTAAAAATTTGATGTTTAACTTTGGCGATAAGTTTAAGTTTTTAGAATTTAAGCTTTAAAATCACTGCTTGTAATATCAAGCCCAAAGCCTTTTAAGCCTATAAATTCTTTATCGGTATTTTGACTTAGAAGTTTGATTTTTGAAATTTTTAAATACCTTAAAATTTGCGCTCCTATGCCATAATTTTTAAATTGTATGTTTTCTTGTTTTTCATTTTTCATGAAAATGATTACACCACCTTTTTGACTTAAAAATTCAATCTGTTTTAATAATTCATTAAATTTATTAGAAGTTAGAAGCTCAAAGTCGCTTCCACTAAGATAAAATTTAACATTCTCACATTCTTTCAAAGTGCCAAAGCTAAAAGCTATGTGTTCATTTTCATTGTGATCTTTAAAAGTCATTTTTTTAGCTTTAAAACCTGCTAAAATACTTTCTTCTTCTTTAATTAAAGAAATCAAACTTTCATTTTTTAAACGATACTCGATTAAATCTGAAATAGTAATCATATTAATATCATGTTTTTTGCAAAACTCAAGCAAATCGCTTCTTCTAGCCATATCTCCATTATCTTTAACAATTTCACATATTACGCATGCTTCTTTTAATCCTGCCAAACGACATAAATCCACTGTTCCTTCTGTATGACCCGTTCTTTCTAAAACTCCACCTTTTTTTGCTATCAAAGGATTAATATGTCCAGGACGCACAAAATCACTCGCCTTTGCATTATCATCAGCAAAAATTTGTATAGTCATATCTCTTTCGTAGGCACTTACTCCTGTTGTTGCATTTTTTGCATCGACAGTGATGGTAAAAGCTGTTTCGTGATTTGATGTGTTTTTAGGTACCATTAAAGGTAGTTCAAATTTTTTAGCTAAGTTCTCACTTAATGCTACACATACCACACCTCTTGCGTGAGTGATGGTAAAATTTACTTTTTCTTGTGAGCTAAATTGTGCAGGGAAAATCAAATCCCCTTCATTTTCCCTATCTTCTGCATCCACCATTACCAACATCTTACCATCTTGAAGTTCTTTTATAGCTTGTTCTATACTTATATATCCCATAAAATCATTCCTTGAAAATATTTTAAAAATATTATAGCATTTTTCTTGACATTGTATAAAAAATAATATATAATATCACTTTTAATTTAAATAAAAAATTTCTATTGGGGTATCGCCAAGCGGTAAGGCAACAGGTTTTGGTCCTGTCATTCAGGGGTTCGAATCCCTTTACCCCATCCACTTCATATGATGCCGCGAAGTAGAGCAGTGGTTAGCTCGTCGGGCTCATAACCCGAAGGTCGGGAGTTCAAATCTCCCCTTCGCAACCATTATATAAAAATAATTTATAATCTATTTCAACAGATGTTTTTTGGCAATATTGAAATCAAATTAATTTAAAATTTCTAAAATTATTGAAATTTTAAAAATACAATACAAAGAATAAAATAGATAAAATATATTTAACAAGAATAAATGGCGAGTTTAATAGGCGTATGATTTATTAATTAATATTGCACATGCTTTGTATTTTATTGTAAAAATGTAAAAAAATGATATTTTTTGCTAAATAGGTAATGTATTAAAATTTTTAGAGTGCAAGAAAAAAACAATATTGATTTAAAGTCTAACAAAGAAAAATATTTCTTAATTGATGAAGTGCAAATGAGGAAACTTTATATTTTAAAGCTGGATATAACAAGATAGTATTATAAGCTGCTAACTACTTAATCATTTCTTGATTAAATTCTTTAAGATCTATAAATAATAAATCTTTATAATGATTAACAAATGCTTCTTTTAAGGTTTTATTAAATATTTCATTATGAATATTCATTCTAATATTCTTTAGATAAGTATAATAATGAGTAGTGTTAAGTTCTTTAAATAAAACATTCATAGTTTTTTAAATTCACAGCCATTATCTGTGAGTATACTAAATTCTTTTATGAGGATTATTAGTTTTTAAGATAATAACAAAACTTTTAAGATATGCTAGTATATCTTGTCTTTTTAGGAGATAAAGCTACAGTATAATCAATTCTTGTAACTAAATCTATCATAGTAAGTATATATTTTATTTTATTATCGACATATTTTATAGTATCTATTGCCCAAGTATTCATAGGAGTTGTTTTAAGATTTTTTTAGTTATCTATTTTTAACTTTCTCTTGTAGCTTTTATTTTGGCCTAGATAATTAATTCTTGTAAGTGTTATTCTCATTTTATCTTTAGAGATGATTCTTCCTATGGTGGAAACACTAGGAGGTAGGCTTTGAAAAATAATACAATCTTTCTTTATCTAAATTTATATAAATATGCCTAAGTCTTTTAATATTTAAAGTAATTTCCAAATCAAAAGAACTTCTTATATTTTTTACTTTAGTGTATTTTGTATTTAGGGTATTTAAATTATCATTATTTTTGTGATAAATTTCTTGTTTTCTAAAAAGTGTCTTTTTATCTATATTAAAAGCTTCTAAAGTAGCTTTTAAACCATGATGCTTATGAAAGATATAATTTTTATTCTTTGTTCTATTATTTTATGTTTTATTTCAAAAATATAACTATATTCTCTTAATTTAGCAAATCCTTTTATACATCTAAATAAATAATCTGTTTGGATAAATATTCCTTAGTTAGTTTTATTAATCAAATATTTCTTGATTGGTAAATAAAAGATAGTAGTTTTATTAACTAAGAAAGTGCCAAATGTGTTCGAACTTGTGTGATAATATTTTATCTTGATGCTTTTAATCCTCACATTGAAGCAATATAAAATAAGTATAAGAAATTAATTTTAAAATATTTTGTATAATTATTCTAAGGTATATTGTAGCAATTATTATGTTATTGTAATAATAATCAAGATTTATTTAATGATTACTCTTTCTTTTTTATGAGTCGTTAAATGATATAAGAATAAATTATACTCTTGTTTTCTAAGTTGATAACATGAAATAATATTTATTTTATACTCTTCTTGAGTATTAAAGATAATAAACATCTAACCACTGCAATAATCTTTAAAAAATATTGATTAAGTTTGATGTTGAAATAATGTATGCCGTACTGCTTTCTATATAGTATGAACTACAAGTAAAATTCTTTCTTTTTTTAAAAAATATGATCTTCTTCATCACTTGATTGATATAACTAAGCCATATTTATATGTAAATCACTGATTTGGTCTTGTTAAAACCAACTACAATGAAGCTTAAAATAAATATAGCAGTTTTGATTTTTAAACATTTGAAGAAATGGAATAAAAATCCTGAAAAAATTATCAATTATTTTAAAATAATTATAGATAAACATGACAATGAGATAAATATATAGTATTAATTTTAAAATCCAATTTTATACAAATCCAACATAATAAAGATTTTCATCACTTAGTTATTTTAAGCAAACAATTGCGTTAAAAAATGAAATCATAAATAATGCTATGAAAAATATATCAAACTTATAGGATAAAATTTTTAAGTAAAAAACTATAAATGGAGTGCGGTTGTAAATATCAAAGAAACTACACCAATGAATGATTTAGAAAATCTTTTTAAACACTTTCAATAAAAATACGGCTTTTAATGCCATTAAATAGCAATCACCGTGATGAAGAAGAGAAGAAGCAAGATAAGGTTTTCAAAAGAAGCACCTTTTCTTCTCTAAATAAAATACACCTTATAGGTGCCATATGTTTTGTGCTAAAATGGGTGCTAGGGTTGTCTAAGTGTGTAGTACGGAAAGCGGATAAAGTCTGCCGCTTAATATTGAGATTAAACAGATATATCTAAAAGCTGATCTTTTTTATTGTCTGCTTTATCTGTATTTGTAGAATTACTTTGTTCTTCTTTTTTAGCTTCAGCTTCTACTTTTTTTGTATTATCATTCTCAGCTTTTTTTTCTTGTTCAAATTTAGCTTCTTCAAGTTTTAATAGTGGTTTTGCTGTATAACGCAAGCTTGTATCAATAACTTGATTACAACATTGAGAATATACTAATCCTATCATTATCCTTTAGTGATTTATACAAATACCTAATTTAGCACAAGCTTGATGCTGATAAATAGGCTGATGTATTGTCTGGCAATTATGAAAATTTTCACAAGTTAAAATTCCATCTTGTTGTTGTGAATTATTAAAATTTTTCTTGCTATGATAACTATGATTTGAAGCTGAAGCAACGCTAGATAATGAAGCAATAACTGCTAAACCTAAGATATTTTTTTTCATTATTTTTGAGCCTTTTTATGATTATTTTTGATATATGAATAATTATAAAAGTCAAAAAATTAATTTAATATTAAATAAGAGAAAAAACAAAAATTTGCTTAAATATTGAAAAAAATTACTCAACTTTTTTTTGTTTTTTCTCGCGCGTATGCGTTTTTATATATTTAAAAAAGCAGGGGATGGATTTTCACAAAAGTCTATATGATAGGAGATAGTGAAATATTAAGTGGATAAAGTCAAAGATGATAGAGATACTTTAAGAACTTTGTTTGAAACACACAAGACAAATAATGAAAGATTAGAAACTCGACTAAAAGAAATAGGCAGATGGTGCGAAAAAAATTTAAGCGTGGAGCAGTTAAAAGAAGTATTTCCATTAAAAGCCGAAAGAATAGAAAAAGAGCTTAAATATCAAAGAGCTTTTGAAAATTCTTTTGAACAAGCAAAAACTAAAAGAAACGATAGAGGGTTTGGGTTTAATAGATAGTTTTCCTTTTTGGTGCTTTAGCAAATCGCACCTGTTAAGGTGCTATGATTTGCGATAATTGGGGTGCGGGGGCTGTCTGAGTGCGTAGCACGGAAGATGGACAAAACCCACTGCCCTAATATTAAGATTAAGCAAATATATCTAAAAGCCGATCTTTTTTGCCAGTATTTGCTTGATTATCAGCATTTGTAGAATTACTTTGTTCTTCTTTTTTAGCTTCAGCTTCTACTTTTTTTGTATCTTCTTGCTGTTTAGCAATCGCCTCTTCTAATGCAGGTTTATCTCGATATTCTACTTTGGTATCTACCAAGCCGTGACAAGTATTAACAAACATTAACAATATCCTTTCCATTTGCAAAAAGCATCTTGATAAATAGGTTGATGTATTGTCTGGCAATTATGAAAAGTTGCACAAGTTATACTTCTACCTTCTATATATTCTTGTTGTGAATTATTAAAATTTTTCTTGCTATGATAACTATGATTTGAAGCTGAAGCAACGCTAGATAATGAAGCAATAACTGCTAAACCTAAGATAATTTTTTTCATTTTAATCCTTTCTATGATTAAAATTTTGATATATGAATAATTATAAAAACTAAAAAATTAATTTAATATTAAATAACAGAAAAAACAAAAATTTGTTTAAATATTGAAAAAAATTACTCAACTTTTTTGTTTTTTCTCGCGCGTACGCGTATGCATTTTTTTATATATTTTTTAAAAAAAGAAAGGCTGTCTGAGTGCGTAGCACGGAAGATGGACAAAACCCACTGCCCTAATATTAAGATTAAGCAAATATATCTAAAAGCTGATCTTTTTTGCTAGTATTTGCTTGATTATCAGCATTTGTAGAATTACTTTGTTCTTCTTTTTTAGCTTCAGCTTCTACTTTTTTTGTATCTTCTTGTTCCATAAGCTTTAAGGTGTCATATATTTGATGAACTTCCTTAGGCATACACTTGTGGAAGCGAATATTTGAATTAGGATTTAACATATTTAACATTAGAAACAATATCCAAATTTACAAAGTACTTATGCCCAGCTTCTTGGTAAATAGGTTGATGTATTGTCTGGCAATTATGAAAAGTTGCACAAGTTATACTTCTACCTTCTACATATTCTTGTTGTGAATTATTAAAATTTTTCTTGCTATGATAACTATGATTTGAAGCTGAAGCAAGGCTAGATAATGAAGCAATAACTGCTAAACCTAAGATAATTTTTTTCATTTTAATCCTTTCTATGATTAAAATTTTGATATATGAATAATTATAAAAACTAAAAAATTAATTTAATATTAAATAACAGAAAAAACAAAAATTTGTTTAAATATTGAAAAAAATTACTCAACTTTTTTGTTTTTTCTCGCGCGTACGCGTATGCATTTTTTATATATTTTTTAAAAAAAGAAAGGCTGTCTGAGTGCGTAGCTGTAAGGGGTATTTTAAAAAGAATATGTAACTATCTATAGCTTTAAGGTTTGGAGGATAGTTACATAGAAAACTTAAATAATTTTATATAATTACATAAATATTTTATAGGAGTGTATAATGAATAAGATTGACACTATCGCAAATTTTTTAAATAAAAAATCTAAAAAATGTTTAGCTATAAATGGATCTTGGGGTATAGGTAAAACTTATTTATGGAAACAAGTTGAAAAGAAACTTTCTAAAGATAAAAAAGTTGTTTATATAGATCTTTTTGGCAAAGAAAGTTATAAGCAAATATTAGAAGAAATAGTTGTAAGCCTACATGGAGATTATAATAAAATTACCAAAACAACTTTTAAAGGTTTAGAAGGTTTGGTTAAAAGTATAAGTGGCGGCTTAATAGATATAGATAGTGATGCTATTTTTTCCTTTTTAAAAAAGGAAGACTTTTATAATATTATTGTGTGTTTTGATAACATAGAAAGAAAATCTGATAATCTTTCTTTGAAAGAAATTTTAGGACTTGTAAATTTACTTAAAGAAGAAAAAGAATGCAATGTTGTTGTTATTTTTCACGAGGAAGAACTAAAAGAACAAGATGATAATTTGACTGAAAATAATAAAGAAGAAGAGAATGAACAAGATTTTAATAGTTGGTATCAAAAAGCTAAAGAAGAACAAACCAAACAATATAATAGTAAAAACTGGTATCGAATATACAAAGAAAAGGTTATTGATTGTGAAATAACCATAAAAGACAATGATGAAGTAGCAAAGGCAATTATCAAAGATAAAGTAAATAAATATACTAAAATTACAGATGAGATAAGAAATATTATTGGAAATATTATTTTCGAAAGATATAAAGAACAATGTAATGGAAATCTAAGATTATTATATCATGTGTTAGAGCATATAGATTATTTTAACACGCAATGTTTTTTATTGTTTTGCAAGTATGAAAATAAAAAAACATTTTCAGATGCTCTAAAATTAAATTATATCTCATTAATATTTCAAATTAAAAAATACCTTTCTACTAAAATAGAAGAAAATGACATTTCCTCAAACTACCATCTTTATGAACAATACCTAAAAAATATGTTTTATTTAAATAAAGAAGAAAAATACCAACTAAGACGCGATTTTTATCAAACTTTAAAAATTGATCTTTATTATAAACTTCAAAACTGCAAGATAGAATATTTGGTAGGTAATTTAAGCGATGAACAATTTGTAAAAGATATTGAAAATTCACTCCTAAAAATAGACTTTTATTCAAAAAATGGAATGACACACTTTCCTTATGGTTTTTATCAAATTTTACTTTCAACCTACACACAAATTACAAAGAAAAAATTAAGCGACATAGAAGAAAAAATCAATCAGCATTATATAGAAGCTCTTGTTATAGAAGAATTTAAGTTTGATCTTAATCATGATTATAGATCTGACATAGCACTTTTAAAATTATTAGAAAATGAAAAATGGAAAGATTATTATGAAGAAACTAAAGAAAAATACAAAACAAGTAAGTATGAAAATATTAATGCTCTTATTAATAGCTATGAAAATATAGAAAATAGTTTTTATCTCGAAGCAATCAAGCAATATAATTTTTTTAAAAGAGAAGAATTAGTACAGCTATTTAAAAATAATAACGATTTTTGTAAGAAATTTTTTAATCATTTTTCTAAGAATATGGTTATAAATCATAAATTTGACGATGATTTAAATAATCATTTATTTCAAGCTTATTTAGATTTTTTAAATTTAGATGAAAATAAAATAAAAAAAAGTATTGTTTTAGAATATATAAATTCACAAAATAGCGTATTAAGAAAGCTACTAATAGAATAATTGCGTTAAAGATATTCAATAAAATACTATTAAATTTACAAAAATTAAAAAGTTCTTATGTGTTTATAATTTACAAACATTAAAAATTAAACTACTTATCTCTTTTTAATTTATCGATAAAATCACTCCACCATCGCATTAACTCTCTTCTCTATCATCAAGTCTTATATACCGCTTTTACTTTATTTCTTTCTCTATGATCTAAACATAGTTCTATAACTTCACTATCTTGTTTATGAATATTTTTATACTCATAAAGAAAAGTTGAAGCAGTAGCTCTAAAACCATGATATAGTATTTTATCACCAAAACTTAATCTTTTAATGGCTTGATTTAATGTGTTTTCACTCATTATTTTATATTTACTTATATTACTTGGAAAAAAATATTTTGAATTTGAGTAAGAAAAATTTTTAACATATAAAAGCAAGTCTAAAACACTCTGACTTAGCGGAATAATAAAATCCTCTCTTGCTTTAACTTTATTAGCACGAATAATAATTTTTTTATCAAAATCTATTTCTTTCCATTCTAAATTTATAATATTAGCACTTCTTAAAAATAAATATGGACTAATTTGCAAAGCAACTTTTGTAAAAATACTTATTAATCGTAAGTAATAATTCTTTAAATCTTGCTTCATCTGTGAAGTTTTATAACTTTGAACTTTATTAGTACCATAAAGTGCTTTTTTATATTTTGATTTTTAGTATTTTCTTTTTGAATATGTTCTTTTGGATTAATGCCTTATGATAGCATGTCGTTATAATCATTTGCAATCTCTCTCGCTCGTGTTAATATGGTTATAGGATATTTTCCTATTTTAAAAGAATACCCTTTTTATTAAGTTTATATCTAAAATAAAAATTCTTATCAATATTTCCATGAAAAACCCTAGCTTCAATATATAAATTTTTAGTACAAGCACTTTGATATAAGTTTTTTATCAACAGTTAAATTTTTAAGTTGCCTATCATTTACAATAATCACTGATTTTCCTTTAAAGTGTGTACAAAAAAATATTTTTTTTAATTTGTCAAAAGATTTTAATTGTAGTAATAATTCGTGATAGAGAAGTAATGGTGGATTTAGAAAGCGTCTAAGTATCCATACTTTAGAAATTAAATATCTAAATAACATATACTTTTGAAAATTCAATAATTTGTATAGTTAAATCTCATTTTAAAGATTTAATCCCTGATACAACTTTAGCTATTTCTTCAATGGAAAATAATACATAGCAAGATACTTCCATAGATTGTATTTTTTCTTCTTAGATTATCAATAGTTCCTGAAGAAACGCCTAATACTTTAGCAAATTCTTTTTTACTTAAAGACATTTTTTTATATTTCTCAAAAAATTTTTGTTTCTAAATAATTCTTAGTTGTGCTAATCTTGCTTAATTGTGAAATATGTTTGTTTTAATTTATAAAAATAACATATAAAACTATAAATATCTTTATATATCTAACTTTATTTAATCACTTTTTATTTTCTGTTAAATATTATATATATTCTTTTACCTATTATCCAAATTATAAAAACATACAAATTATAATTAAATATATTTTTTTAATAAGTAATTTTAAGATTATAACAACTATTATCAAATTTATACAAAAACTCTATATTGTAGTTATCTAAAGAGTATAATAAGGTATTTATACTCTTTATTTATTACTATATATAAGCTTAGTATTTATACTTTATATACCAAATATGATAAATACACCTTACACTGTTATCTAAAATACTAAATGCTAATACTTTTAAAAATGTTAAATAGTATAATAAAATATAAATATAAAAATTCAAAAAGATTATTTTTCATTGTTTTTAAAAAGTAAATGATAAGTTTTTTTCATATATATTTAAATAATAATAAATCTATTTGCATTTTTTTAATAAAAAATAAAAGTAATTTTGATTATAATTTATAAATAATTATTATATTTATTAATTTTTTGGCTATTTTTCAATATTTTTATAACTTTTTTATCACTTTTGTATTTTTTGTGTTATCATATTCTCATCACAAATAAAAAATTTTATGCAAAGGATTCGGGGGGGGGGATATGAAAAAAACACTTTTACTTGTTTTAATCATTCACACTTTTCTTTTTTCTCAAATAATGATTTTAAAAAATCAAGATAAAATCATTATAGATAACAATCAAACTCTTGCACTTAATCATGTAAACCATGATCAAAAGCAAATACTTAAAGAACATAATAACATTGACTCAAGAGTCAAAAAGCTATTAGAAGAAAAACCAAAGAAAGATTCTAATCTTAGTAAAGAAGATGAAGAATTGTTTAATAAGGTTATTGGTGTTATTCAAACTATAGGCAATGTATATAATGCCAAAGATAGTAAAGAAAGAGATGAACTTATAAGAGATTTAGCAAGCAATTATTTAAGCTTACAAGCTAATACTTTAATCCAAGAATATTTACATGCTCTTAATCACTCCATTAATAGTGAGTTTAATTTAAACTATAATGATAGGGGTGGTTTAAGTGGTAATGCTAAAGTTCTTTTACCTATTATGAGTGAAGATAATCCAAAAATATCTTATTTTCTACAAAGCGGTATAGGTGGATATGATAATAATAGAATCATAGGTCATTTTGGTGGTGGTATAAGATATTATCCTAATGCATTAGCATTAGATAATTCAGGAAATATCATGCTAGGATTAAATTTAGTTTATGATCATGATTTTAGTAGAGAGCATAAAAGAATATCTTTGGGCTTTGAAAGTATGTTAGATACACTAGCTTTCCATGCTAATATTTATCAAAGATTAAGTGATTGGATTAATAGTTATGATTTTAAAAATGCAAATAATGATCTAACTTTCTTAGAACGCCCTGCTAATGGCTGGGATATGGGTATTAAATATGCTTTTCCTTCTATGAGTAATGTAGCTGTTTTTGCTAATATGAGTAAATGGTATGGAGAAAAAGTAGCTCCATTTGGCAATGTAAACTGCTATGAAGATTTAGAAAAAAATCCTTTAGTGTATGAAGGAGGTATTACTTACTCACCCTGTCCTGCATTAACTTTTTCGCTAAGCCATAAAAGAAGTAATGAAAGTGATAAACAAGGCACAAATATAGCTATGAATTTTAACATACCTTTAGATAAAGATGCCTTCAAACACGCTTTTGATACAAAATTAGCAGGTATAAATAATACCATTGAAGGCTCTAGAACTCATTTTATAGATAGAGATTATTCTATGGTGCTTGAATATAAAGCTATTAACAATACTTATCATATTTCTTATTGCGGAAATTTGGGAGGTAATACTCATTGTATTATGCTTAAAGATGGCTTTAATCAAGCAGTTAAAAATGTTGCTATGAGTGTAACTCCTGAACAAAAAAGTGTAATCTTAAAAGATGGAAATCATTATATTACTGATAGTAATGGAAAAGTTTTTGTAAAAATAATCCATTCTTATGGAGTCCATCAAACCAATTTAATTGCTAAAGTAGGGAATGCTCAAGAAAGTTTCCCTATTACTATCATAGTTCCAAAAGAAGACTTTAGGATATTTGCCAAACCTTCTAATATACAAAGATATGAAAAATCTCTAATCACATTTACAGGAAATGATTTAGCAGGCGATTTGGCAATTCATTGGAAATTAAATGGTAAAGGAAGTTTAGAAAAAACGCCAAATTCAGATAAAACTGATAAAGATGGAAATTCAAATATCATCTATAAACCTGATGTAAACATGAAAGATAAAGAAAAAGCTGAAATCATTGCTAATGTATTGGGAGTTACTTTAAAAACATTTGTTCAAATAGCAATTTATGGAGATAATGATATTATCTTAGATAAAGCTATTATAGGTAATAAAGAAAAAACTCATGCAAGTTATAAAAACTTAAAAGCTAATTCTACAAAAGTTAAATGGAGTATACAAGGAGATAATGCTTTATTTGTTGATAAAGATAAAACTACTAAGGAGCTTAATTTAATAGCTGATGATAAAGGTGAGAGTAATGTAGAAATCATAGGACTTAGTGGAAATGAAAAAGTAAAAATCATTGCTAAGAATATGAGTGATGAATTAGTAAAAGAAAGAAGTAAAGATTTAGAGATTAAAAATTATACAGCCACCATGGAGCTTCCTACTGGAAAAGATCCTGTGACTCATCAAGACTTTGAAAAAGGAATGATTGATTATAAAAGCGACTTTGAAGTAAAACTTAAAGGTTTAATGCCAAAAACAAAAGTTTTATGGAAGGCTAAAGATATACAAAGCAATAAAACTTTAAGAATTAGTAACGATAAAGAAAGTACAGCTGATGATAAAGGTGAGAGTAAGGTAGTATTTGAAGGAGTAAAAGATTTTAATATTAAAAGATTACAAATCATTGCTACTTATAATCAAAGCGCAGCTAGCACTCAAGAAGTAAGTGGAGAAATCAAACTCCACCAATATACCCCAAGCATTAGTTTTAGTAAAGACAAAATTCATGCTTATGAAAGTGATAATAACAAAGCTTTAAAAGATCCAAAACTTGATCATGTTGAAGTAACTTTAAAAGGTGGTAAACCTAATGAAAAAATAGAATGGAGTTTAAGTGGAGACGCTACTTTAAGCAATCAAGAAGCAACATTTAATGCTAGTGGTGAAGCTAAGGCAGTTATCGCTTCTAAAGCTCCATTTAAAGTTAATCCAAATTTAGAAGTTAAAACTATGACTAAAGATCTTAAAAAAGAATTGCCTTATGAGATTAAAGAGTATACTCCTAAAGTAGAATATCCAAGCTTTAAAACCCAAGAAAAAACTATAGATTATATAGATGATTTTAATATTAAAATAAGCGGTTTATTGCCAAATTCCACTATTGATAAAATCAGTGGAAGTAAAGGAGTAAAAGCTAAAAAAGAAAGCTTTAATGTTAATGATAAAGGTGAAACTACTTTAGAATTTAGTGGTATTAGTGATTATAGTGTTAAAGATATTGCTATTAAGTTTAATTATATCAAACAAGGTAGTATTAAAAAGGAGCTTAATTTAGATAAAATCAAACTTTATCAATACGCTATTTCCTTTAATGCTGATCCAAGTACTATCATTGCAGAACCTAATAAAAATGCCGAAGTAACTTTAAAAGGTGGTAAGCCTAATGAAAAAATAGAATGGAGTTTAAGTGGGGATGCTACTTTAACTAAGACTGATAAAGTATTTAATGTTAGCGGTGAAGCTAAGGCAGTTATTACTTCTAAAGCTCCATTTAAAACTAATCCTATAATTAATGTAAATACCTTAGGCCAAAACCTCACTAAAACATTAACTTATATAGATGGAACTATATATACTCCAAAAATAGAATATCCTTCTTATAAAGTCAGTTTTTGGAAAACATTAGATAAAACTATAGATTATGACTCAGATTATGTATTAAAAATAAGCGGTTTATTACCAAATTCCACTATTGATAATATCAGTGGAAGTAAAGGAGTAAAAGCTAAAAAAGAAAGCTTTAATGTTAATAATAAAGGTGAAGCTACTTTAGAATTTAGTGGTATTAGTGATCCTAGTGTTAAAGAACTTACTATTAAGTTTAGTTATATGAAATCAGCTATTGCTAAAACTGAAATAACTGCAGATAAAATTAATCTTTATCAAAGAGAATTGAATTTAGAACTTGATAAAGAAATACTTTATACTCAAGAAGGAGAAGTAGTACACGCTGTATTAAAAGGTGGAAAAACAGGTTCTAAAGTAGAATGGAGTTTAAGTGGAGACGCTACTTTAAATGATCATGATACAACATTTAATGCTAGTGGTGAAGCTAAGACAGTTATCACTTCTAAAGCTCCGTTTGAGAATGATATTTTGTTAAAAGTTAATGCTTTAGGTGATTCTTTTGTGAAAAGCATTAAGTATAAAATAAAAATTTACACTCCTGAAGTAGAGTATCCTTCTTATAAGGATCCTAGTTGGTGGTTTCATGTAGAGAAAAAAACTATAGATTATGACTCAGATTATGTATTAAAAATAAGCGGTTTATTACCAAATTCCACTATTGATAAAATCAGTGGAAGTAAAGGAGTGAAAGCTAAAAAAGAAAGCTTTAATGTTAATGATAAAGGTGAAGCTACTTTAGAATTTAGTGGTATTAGTGATTATAGTGTTAAAGATATTGCTATTAAGTTTAATTATATGAAGACAAGAACAAGTAAAATAGAGTTTGCTGCAGATAAAATTAAGCTTTATCAAAGAGAATTAAAATTTGAAGGGGATAAAACAATATACACCGAAGAAAAAGCACAAGCCAATATCACGCTAAAAGATGGTAAAAAGGGTGCTAAAGTAGAGTGGAATATAAGTGGAGACGCTACTTTAAATGATCATGATACAACATTTAATTCTAGTGGTGAAGCTAAAGCAACTATTACTTCCAAAGCTCCATTTAAAGATAACCCTGTAATTAATGTAAATACTATTGGACAAAGTGTTAGCACTACTATTACTTATGTAGATAAAGAATATATTCCTAGTATTATTTATCCTAGCTATAAGGGTTATAAGCAAACCATAGAATTAAATCAAGATTTTCATCTTGAGGTAAGTAATTTAATCCCGAATACAGAAATTGAAATATATCATGATTTTTTATCAGCGGCTAAACCAAAGCAAGATCATGTTAGAGTAAATTCTAGTGGTAAGGCTACTTTGGAATTTTATGGAGTATCGAATCCATTGTGTAGTAATTTCAATATTCAATTTAAATATATGAAAACAAAAAATAAGTCAGCGGATTTTTTTACAGATGAAATTTATATATATAAACAGCTTACCTTGATTGTAGATAAGAATTCCTTTAATGCTCAAGAAGGAGAAGAGGCACACGCAATATTAAAAGGTGGAAAACCTTATGAAAAAGTAGAATGGAATATAAGTGGAGACGCTACTTTAAATGATCATGATACAACATTTAATTCTAGTGGTGAAGCTAAAGCAACTATTACTTCTAAAACCCCATTTAAAAATAACCCTGTAATTAGTGTAAATGCTTTAGGGCAAGAAATAAGTAAAACTATTACTTATAATGGAGAAACTACCCTTGTTTTAGATATAGATAAGAATTCCTTTAATGCTCAAGAAGGAGAAGAGGCACACGCAATATTAAAAGGTGGAAAACCTTATGAAAAAGTAGAATGGAATATAAGTGGAGACGCTACTTTAAATGATCATGATACAACATTTAATTCTAGTGGTGAAGCTAAAGCAACTATTACTTCTAAAACCCCATTTAAAAATAACCCTGTAATTAGTGTAAATGCTTTAGGGCAAGAAATAAGTAAAACTATTACTTATAATGGAGAAACTACCCTTGTTTTAGATATAGATAAGAATTCCTTTAATGCTCAAGAAGGAGAAGAGGCACACGCAATATTAAAAGGTGGAAAACCTTATGAAAAAGTAGAATGGAATATAAGTGGAGACGCTACTTTAAATGATCATGATACAACATTTAATTCTAGTGGTGAAGCTAAAGCAACTATTACTTCTAAAACCCCATTTAAAAATAACCCTGTAATTAGTGTAAATGCTTTAGGGCAAGAAATAAGTAAAACTATTACTTATAATGGAGAAACTACCCTTGTTTTAGATATAGATAAGAATTCCTTTAATGCTCAAGAAGGAGAAGAGGCACACGCAATATTAAAAGGTGGAAAACCTTATGAAAAAGTAGAATGGAATATAAGTGGAGACGCTACTTTAAATGATCATGATACAACATTTAATTCTAGTGGTGAAGCTAAAGCAACTATTACTTCTAAAACCCCATTTAAAAATAACCCTGTAATTAGTGTAAATGCTTTAGGGCAAGAAATAAGTAAAACTATTACTTATAATGGAGAAACTACCCTTGTTTTAGATATAGATAAGAATTCCTTTAATGCTCAAGAAGGAGAAGAGGCACACGCAATATTAAAAGGTGGAAAACCTTATGAAAAAGTAGAATGGAATATAAGTGGAGACGCTACTTTAAATGATCATGATACAACATTTAATTCTAGTGGTGAAGCTAAAGCAACTATTACTTCTAAAACCCCATTTAAAAATAACCCTGTAATTAGTGTAAATGCTATGGGTAAAAATTTAAGTAAAGAATTAAATTATAAGAAGATTCCAATTCAATTAACTCTTGGTAAAACAAGGCTAAATCCATATTTGATTGAAACTGTCAGTATATTGGCAAAAGGCACTCCTTATGCAAAAATAAAATGGAGTATTGTCGGCGATGGAGTACTTCCAAAAGAAGATCTAATTCCAAAATATTTTGATAGTAAAGGTGTTGCGCTAACTAAGTTTAGAACAATTAATCCTAATGTTCGTCCGATAACAGTAAGCGTTGAATATGAAGATGGAAGTGAAAAAGCTAGTGAAACAGCTGTATTTAATGGTCCAATTCGTCCAAGAATAAATGTAAAAAATATTCCATTTGATACAGGAGCAACTATAGAGCTATATGGACTAATTCCAAACTCTAGTGTAGATGTTCAACCAGATCAGTATCTTGGTTATACTAATTTTGTAAATAAAGGCACGCTTCATACTGATGATAAAGGTTCAGTTTATTTAAATTTTAAACCTATTGGAAAAGTTACTGAACACACCGGTAGAATTTTTAGTCTTAAAGTGAAATATAAAGAATGGGATGGAGCTGATTCTGAAGCAATTGTAGGAAGTATTGAGGTGCAAAAACGCATTCATGCAATATATGATACTTGGAAAGATCCTGCTTCATGCTACACCAGTGCAACTTTAACATTAACCGATGGAATTGCAGGAGAAAAAGTTGATTTTAGTGGAACTAATCTCTTAGTTGGCCTTGGTCAAACTGTGCCAATTATACAAAGATGGGATAAAGAATTTGATAATTCTGGTGAAGCAAAAGTTGTAATATCAACTACATGGTGCACTAAACCATTGACCGATACTCCTACTTTTACAATGAGATTTAATACTTTAGGTGTAAATGTCACAGAAACACGAGCGGTTACTTTTGGTGGCGGAGATCATGAAAGATTTTATTAGTCGGATATATAGGCACATTTTATAATGTTGTGGAAAAAGAAAGAAATATATGCCACTGTATAATTTTGCACAATTTCTATCTCTGTTAGCCCAGCTTTCAGAGGTAGATATTAAAACTCTTATGGAATATAAAGATTTATTGTTAAAAGCGTTATCATCTTTAAACGAAGTAGAAAGATTTAATGCAAAAGAATGTATACAACTTATTAACACTCTTGAAGAAACTTTTTTAGATAAACTCCAAATAGAAGAAAGCAAAAAGAAAGAAATTTGCAAAAATATTATCAAAATACTAAAAAATCATTGGAAAATGTTTTTTTGAAAATCAAGTTGTAATGCAAAATAAATGGTGGATTTAGCAGGACTCGAACCTGCGACCAACCGGTTATGAGCCGGTTGCTCTAACCAACTGAGCTATAAATCCGCCAGAAGTTAAAATAAAAATGTTATTATATCTTTATTTCCTTAATTTAAATTTAGAATTTTATTTTTACCGCTTTTTCTATTGCTAAATATCTAAAGGTTATTAAATTTTGTAAAATTCCAAAGAAAATCATAAAAGTAGCAAAAGAACTTCCCCCATGACTAAAAAATGGCATAGGTATACCAACAACAGGAGCAAAACCTATGGTCATTGATATATTTACCGCTACATATATGAAAATAAATAAAGCAATGCAATTTGTCACCACTCTTGTAAAATAATCATCTTTGAGCTTATAATTTAAACTCAATAAATGAAAAATGAGTAAGGTGTAAAGTAGTATGATTACAACTGCACCGATAAAACCAAATCTTTCAGACAAATATGCAAAGATAAAATCACTCGTAGAAATAGGTAAAAATTTAAAATGTGTTTGTGTAGCTTCATCTGCTTTTTTTCCACTCAAGCCACCGCTTCCTATAGCGATGATGGATTGTTTTACATGGTAACTTGGTTCTTCAGCTAAGAAATCATGAATTCTTTGTTTTTGATAAGGCTTTAAAAAATCACTATAAATAATAGGTGAGGCTATGGCTATAGCTAAAAAAATACTAAGCCAAATTTTATAATTTACCCCTATGATAAAAAGCGTTCCAAAGCCTACTATTAAAAGCACCAAAGCTGTTCCCAAATCAGGTTCTCCTGCTATAAGTAAAAATGGAAGTAAAATATAAAAACTTAGCTTTAAAAATTGTTTTAAGCCATAGCCATTAGGCGGTGGAGGATTTTGATAAATCAAATAAGCTAACATTAAAATAAAAGAGGGCTTAAAAATTTCAGAAGGTTGTATGGTAAAATGCGTAAAAGGTATTTCAAGCCATCTTCTAGCTCCAAGTTTTTCAACACCAAAAATATCCACACTTAAAAGTAAAGCTATATTAATCCAATATAACACAGGTATAAGCCACATTAGTCTTCTTAAGGGTAAAAAGAAAAAAAACGCAAATCCTGCAAAACCCACTAAAGTATAGATAAATTGTTTTTCAGCTAAGCGCGTATTTGCCTCATAAATTAAAAGAAAAGATATAGCTATGATAGGTAACACTAAAAGAGGTTGTACAAAGTCAAAATGTGTTAAAATTCTTCTATCAAGTTTTATCAAAGCTACCCTTTTTTATAAAATATTACATAATTATATGCTAAAATTGCAAATTTTATCACAAGGAAATATAATATGCTAAAAATTTCATCACTTTGTGAAGAAAGATTGGATGTTTTTTTATCAGATATACTTAAGCAAAGTCGTTCGCAAGTTGCTAAATTAATCAAAGAAAACTGCATATATATTAATGAAAAAATAGAAAATAAAAGTTCTAAAAAAATAAAACAAAAAGATGAAATAAGTATTTTTTTACCTTTAGTAAAAGAAGCCAAAGAAAGCTACACGCCTGAGTTTGATATAGAAATTTTATATGAAGATGATGATGTTTTAGTTTTAAACAAAGCTCCTAATGTTGTCGTACATGGTGCAAGTAGTGTTAAAGAAGCGACTTTGGTGGATTGGCTTTTGCATAAGGGCTATGCTTTGTCAAATTTAAATGGAGAACATAGAGCAGGGCTTGTACATAGACTTGATAAGGGCACAAGTGGAGCTATCATCATAGCTAAAAACAATCAAGCACATCAATTTTTAGCAAATCAGCTTTTGGATAAAAGTATGGGTAGATTTTATCTTGCTTTGAGTGAATTGCCTTTGAAAAATGATAAAATGAGTAATGAAAAAGCTATTATGCGTTGTCCTAGCAATAGGCTTAAAAAAATTACTACAAATACTAAAAATCCTTTAGCAAAAAATGCAAAAACAGATTTTATAAATTTATTAAGTGCTAAAAATTGCTCTTTGATAGCTGCTAAGTTATACACAGGAAGAACTCATCAAATCAGGGTGCATTTAGCAGATTTTAATCGCTATATTTTAGGAGATCAATTATACGGATATAAAGGAAAAATAAAGTATAATAGAGTAATGCTTCATGCGTATTTGATTTATTTTATTCATCCTAGGACTAAAGAGTTGATGTTTGTAAAAGCTCCTATGTTTGATGATTTTTATCAAATTTTAAAAGAAAATTTTACACAAGGAGAGATAGATGAAAAAACTTCATTGGATTATCTTAAGTTCTGCTTTAGCTTTTAGTGCTTGTAGCGTAAGTTCACCGCAAATTGCTCAAGTAAATGATACTTTACCAAAAATATCAAGTATTAAAAGTATAAGTGATATTACAAGTATAGCGTTTGAATGGGAACCTTTGTATGATCAAAATATAGCAGGTTATTATATTTATAGAACAAATGCAGCTGGTGCACCTATGGAGCTTATAGCAAAAATCAAAAATAAATTTCAAACTCACTATACTGATACAAATTTAGCACCAAATACAAGATATTATTATTCTATGAAAACCTTTAATGAACTTGGACAAGTTTCTCAAGATGGTGTAAGTATAGAAGCTTTTACAAATAGAGTGATTGATCCAGTGCCTTTTGTGCAAGCTATTGTTGGTTTGCCAAATCGTGTAAAAATAGTTTGGAGACCACACCCTGATGTAAGAGTAAATTCATACATCATTGAGCGTGCAAATATGAAAGATATGAAATTTAAAGAATTAGCTAGAATCAAAAATCGCTTAAGTGCTGAATATATAGATGATTCGCTAAAACCTGATGAAAGTTTTCAATATAGAATTATAGCTTTAACTTATGATGGTATTAAAAGCACTCCAAGTAAAATAGTAGAATCAACTACCAAAGCCCTTCCTCCTATGATAAGTAATTTACAAGCAAGTAAAGACGCACCAAGAAAAATTATTTTAACTTGGGATAAAATTGATTATGCTGATTTTGCTTATTATAAAATTTATTCAAGTTCAACTACTTTTTTACCTTTTAGTGTGGTAGCTAAAACTTCTGAAAATACTTATGAAGATGTGGTTAAAGGTGTGGCTGAAAAAAGATATTATAAAGTTAGTATGGTCGATAAAGATGGTCTAGAAAGTCCTATAGCAAGTGAGCCTGTTGAAGGTATTACCCTAGGAGCACCATTAGCGCCAAGTATTGTTTTGTGTGCTGTTGAAGATGATGGTATTAGAGTAGAGTGGATTGATAATGATGATAGAGCTAAAGAATACATAGTTAAAAGAAGTGGTGGTGGAAGTAATGCTGTGTTTAAAGAGATTAAATCTAAACAATTAAAAGATATTACTGCAGCTCCTGGAAAAGTATATAGTTATGAAGTTATTGCAATTGATGCAAATGGCATAGAATCAAAAGCTTCTGATAAATTTACAGCGGTAAAATAATGCCAAATTTTAAGTGTAAAATTTTAAAAGAAATTCAACTTCCTTTTGAAAAAGATGGAGTTGAATTCTTATGGCTTGCTAAAGGTGAAAATGTTGATTTGCTTTTTACGCGTATAAACCAAGAAAAATTTTTTTTACAAATTAAAAAAGATGAAAAAAGTCAAGAATGGCTTATAAAGGGTGAAAAACATACTAAGCCTTCGCAAATTGGGTATTTGCAAAAGGCTTTACTTGTATTTAAAGAAAATTTTACTCAAGATGTAGTTTGTGAAGCTGTGGCGCTAAAACACACAAGGTTAATCCAAAAAACACCTTTAATTGCTAATGATTTAAAAGAAATTTTAGAACAAATAAAAAATAAAAAACAGATTTATATTGAAATAGGTTTTGGAAGTGGTAGACATTTGCTTTATCAAGCTAGGCAAAATCCTAATGTACTGATAATTGGTATAGAAATTTACACTCCTGCATTAGAACAAGTAGCTAAACTTGCTTTAAGTGAAAATTTAAACAATGTTTTATTAATAGAAACTGATGCAAGATTATTATTAAGCGTACTTGAATCTAATCTTGTGGATAAAATCTTTTTGCATTTTCCTGTTCCTTGGGATAAAAAGCCTCACCGTAGAGTAGTGGGGTTAAATTTTGCAAATGAATGTGCTAGGGTTTTAAAAGAAGATGGACAATTTGAACTTAGAACGGATAGTTTTTTGTATTTTGATTTTACTTTGGAGACTTTTTTAACTTTCTCACATTTAAAAGCTTTAATCAAAAAAAATGAAAATTTAGAAATTTCAAGTAAATATGAAGATCGTTGGAAAAGACAAAATAAAGATATATATGATTTAATCATTAGTGGTTTTAGCAAGAGTAAAAGCTTAAATAAAAATCAAAAATTTGCTATTGAGGATTTAAAATTAAATACAAAAGAATTAGCTTGTATAAAAAAGAATTTTAAAAATGAAGTTTTTAAAGGTGAAGATTTTTTCTTGCATTTTGAAAAAATGTATATTAAAGATGAAGAACTTGTTATTAAAATAGCTTTTGGTGCTTTTTATAAACCTGAACATGTTTATATAGTATTAAACTTACAAAAGATAGAATTTATCTTTGAGCAACCTTTTAAAACTAAAGAAAATTTAAAAGCTATAGAAAAATTAAGAGAAATATTGTATTCTTATATTAAATAATAATGATTTAAATAATTATCAAACAAATGATAAGGAAAAAGCAGTGATGATAGAAGCCAAAAAGCTTTGTCTTGGTTATGATGAGCTTGTTATAGAAAATGCTAGTTTTTCGCTAAAAGATAATGATTTTGTTTTTATCACAGGAAAAAGTGGTAGTGGAAAATCAACTTTGTTAAAATCTTTTTATGGGGATTTGGAGCCAATAAGTGGAAATTTAAAGGTTTGCAATAATGATTTAGTGGATATTTCTAATGCTGAACTTTTGCAGCTTAGGCAAAAAATAGGAATTATTTTTCAAGATTATCGTTTGGTTCAAGAATTTAGTGTAGAAAAAAATGTAATGTTACCTTTGATGATTAAAGGTTATAGTAAAAATGTATGTAAAGAACAAGCCGCAAAGCTTTTAAAGCATGTAAATTTAACTTTCAAAGCTGATAAAAAGCCAGCTCAACTTTCAGGTGGAGAGCAGCAACGCGTGGCCATGGCAAGAGCTCTAGCGCATAATCCAAAATTACTCTTATGCGATGAGCCAACGGGAAATTTAGATGAGTATTCTTCAGATATTATATGGACTTTGTTAAAATCAGCTAGAGAAATACTTGGAACTTGCGTGGTAGTTGTTACACATAGAATTCCTACTAATTTAAGACTTGATTATCGTCGTTTTAATATAGAAAATGGGAGAATGAATGAAATCTTTTAAAAATCATCTTTCTTTAATATTTGCTTTAATGGTGATGATGTTTGCTTTTGAGTTTTTGATTATCACAAATAAAACTATTGAATATTATGAAAAACTTTTAAATAAAGACTATAATATCATTTTAGTAGGAAAAACTCACTTAGATAAAAAAAGCTTAGAAGAGCAGGTTAGTCATTTTCAGTCTTTAGAAATTTTAAATCCAAATGAAATGATAGATAGACTTAAAAATGATATATCAGCTAAAAACATAGAGGTTTTAAAGGCTACATTGCCAAAATTTTATACTTTGAAGCTTAATAAGCTTTTGTCAGAAGATGAGTTAAACATTTTAAAAGATAAACTTTTAAAAAATCCTAACATTACTAGAGTGGAGACTTTTGCAAAAACGCATACAAAAATTTATAAACTTTTAGTTTTAGTGAAATTTTTATTATGGTTTTTCTTGTTTATTATAATATTGCTTAGTTTTGTATTATTGCTTAAACAAATGAAAATTTGGCTTTTCGAGCATACTCAAAGAGTGGAAATCATGTGCTTGCTTGGCGCCCCATTTTGGTTTAGATCTTTTATGCTTTATAAGATAGTTTTTATTGATTGTTTTATAGCGTTTTTATTGCTTGTATTATTTTTTACCCAAGTTTATGATCTTGAATCCATTAAACTAGCTTTACAAAGTGTAGACATTAGCTTACCTAAAATAAGTATTTTCACGCATTTATTTTTGATTTTTTTAGCAATGCTTTGTGTTTGTTTTGCTTGTGTGAATTTTGTGATGTTTAAGGTTAGAAAATGAAAAAATGCTTTTTGCTTTTTTTATTTTCCTTTTCTGTTTTATTTGCAAATGAAATTGCACAAAAGCAAAAAGATATTAAAGAAAATGAACGCATAGTAAAGCAATTATCTAAAAAATTAGAAGATTTAGCTAGTGAAATTTTAGATAATGAGAAAAATTTAAAAAAAATTGCTTCAGAAATTAGCACCTTAACTTCAAAAACTTCTAAACTTGAAGGATCTGTGAAAACTCAAATAAAAGCATTAGAACAGCTTAATGCACAAAATAAAGATCTTTTGCAAAATAAAAATAAGATCGAAGGAAAAATAATTGATTTAATTGCTAAAGATTTTGCTTATGATTTAGCAATCCCTAAAAATTATATTGAAAGTGAAGATAGTATTATTGCTTTGGAGTTAGTTGGGGTTTTGGATAAAATTTTCAAAGAAGAATTTTATCAAATTTCAAAAGATTATGAAGATGTGAGCAAAAAAATAGAAGAAAAGCAAAGACAAATTACTACAATTAATAATAATTTAAAAGTTTATAAAGATCAAATTGATGAGCTCAAAAACCTTAGAAAAAAACAAGAGCAAGAAATAGCTAAACAAAAAACTGATAAAGAAATTTATACTAGAAAACTTTCTAATTTGCAAGCCCAACAGCAAGAATTAAGAAAAACACTCAATAAATTAAAAATTATCAAAGAAAAAGAAGAAGAAAAATTAGCACAAAAAAAGGATGATCAAAAGCCAAATTCAAACATAAAACAAGTAGGTTCAAGCTATCAAACAAGCAGTGTTAAGCGATATAATGGTCCTAAGACAATAGCTCCTTTAGAATCTTATACAGTAAAGCAAAAATTTGGAAATTATATAGATCCTATTTATAATATTAAGATCTATAATGAAAATGTAGTTTTAAAAAGTGATAGTGCTAATGCTGCGGTAAGAAATGTCTTAGATGGAAAAGTAGTTTTTGCAAAAGCAACTCCAACTTTAAAGCAAGTTGTGATTGTTGAAAATAAAGATGGTATACATACTATTTATGCACATTTAGATAAAATTGCTCCTGGGGTTAAAGTAGGTAGAAATATCAAGAAAGGTTATATTATAGGTAGGGTTGAAAGTGATTTAACTTTTGAAGTAACCCAAAAGAATTTTCATATCAATCCTTTGGAAATGATTAAATAAATTAGTTTTTTTTAATGCGAATTTTGATATAGTTTTAAATCAAAGGAGAAATTTAATGAACAATAAAAGAAAAAGAGTATTGGTTAAATTTTCTGGAGAAGCTTTGGCCGGAGAAAATGGATTTGGTATAGAAAATTCTATTTTAAAATATATAGCTTCTGAAATAAAAAGTTTGATTCATGAAAATGTTGAAGTAGGTATTGTAATAGGTGGTGGTAATATCATTAGAGGGGTATCTGCTGCAAGAGATGGACTGATAAAAAGAACAAGTGGCGATCATATGGGTATGCTTGCTACTGTAATTAATTCTATAGCTATGCAAGAAGCATTAGAAAGTGCTGGACTTGATGTGAGGGTTCAAAGTGCTATCCAAATGGAAGCATTTTGCGAAACATATATTATGAGAAGAGCACATAGACATTTAGAAAAAGGACGCATAGTTATTTTTGCTTGTGGTACTGGCAATCCTTATTTTACTACAGATACTGCTGCAACTTTAAGAGCGGTTGAAATTCAAGCAGATATGATCATTAAAGCAACTAAGGTAGATGGAATTTATAATAAAGATCCTAAAAAATTTGATGATGCTATTATGCTTAATGAGTTAAGTTATGAAAGAGCTTTACATGATAATATAAAAGTTATGGATGATACGGCAATAGCCCTAGCTAAAGATAATGCTTTACCTATTGTGGTATGTAATATGTTTAAAGAAGGAAATTTATTAAAAATTATCCAAGGCGATATGAGCTTATGCTCTATTGTTAAAAATCAAGATTAAAGGTAAAAAATGAGAGTAGAACAAATAGCTGCAAAGGCATTAAAAAAATTAAAAGATGATAGATATAAATTAGCTCTTGTAGTAGCTAAAAGAGCTGAAGAGCTTGCAAATGGCGCAGAGCCTTTAGTAAATTTAGATAAAAATAAATATAAATATACTGATATTGCTTTATATGAAATAGCAGAAGATAAAATCGTATTAGAGGGATTTATTGAAGCTGGTAAATGATGAGTTATTGCTAGATAAACTTGTTGATGATGTAAAAAATTGCAAGGATTTACAAAGAGCAAAAGAAATTCTTTTTATGGTTTTTCCACAATCTGCTGTTTTGGAAAAAGCAGTGGAGTTTTGTATCCAAAAACACGAAGGACAATTTAGAAAGAGTGGAGAACCTTATGCGGTTCATCCTATATTGGTAGCTTCTTTTGTAGCTTTTTTAAGTCCTATGCAATCTATGATTATAGCCGCATTATTACATGATGTATTAGAAGATACAAATTGTAATGAAGAAGAGTTAAATGCAAATTTTGGCGAAGAAGTAACAAAATTAGTTCAAGGTTTAACTAAAATAGTTAGTATTAGAGAAGATCATCTTACTCATTCTAATTCCAACGAGAAACTTGCAAAATCTGCTCTGACTTTTAGAAACATGCTTTTAGCGGGTGTTGAAGATGTGAGTGTGCTTGTAATAAAGCTTTGTGATAGATTACACAATATGCTTACCTTAAATTATTTACGAGAAGATAAGCAAAAAAGAATTAGCGAAGAAACCTTGGTGGTATATGCACCTATAGCTCATAGACTTGGAATTTCAAGTATAAAGAATTTACTTGAGGATTTAAGTTTTAAATTTTTGCTTCCTGATGAATATGCACAAATTGATAATTATATAAATGCAAAAGATCAACAAATTCAACTTGGATTTAATGAATTTATTTCAAAAATAGAAATGTTATTTTTGGAAAATGGGTTTAGACAAGGTAGTTTTGTTATACATAAAAGAATTAAACATAATTATTCTATTTATTTAAAGATGCAAAGAAAAGGTGTAGGGCTTGATGAAGTTTTAGACCTTTTGGGTGTAAGAATTTTGGTTGAAAAAGTTTATGATTGTTATTTGGCTTTAGGAATTTTACATACGCATTTTAATCCTTTGATTTCAAGATTTAAAGACTATATAGCCTTGCCAAAACAAAATGGTTATCAAACCTTACATACAACACTTTTTGATGCAAAAAATATTATAGAGGCTCAAATTCGCACCTTTGATATGCATAAAACTGCTGAATTTGGCGTTGCAGCACATTGGAAATATAAAGAAGGAAATATTGCAACACCAAATTTAGATTGGCTTGAAGATATTTCTATGCATGGTAAAGAAGAAGGAAATAATATACAAGATTGTGATGCTATTGAGCTTTATGAATATGCAAAGGATAGTTTATATATTGAGGATATAGCAGTATATTCTCCTAAAGGTGAAATTTTTACCTTACCGCGTGGAGCTACGGCTTTGGATTTTGCATATGAGGTTCATACTAAAGTAGGACTTCATGCAAAAACCGCCTTTGTAAATCGTATGAGAGTCCCGCTTTTAACTGTACTTAAAAATGGAGATATAGTTAGTATTGAAACTTCGGAGGAAGAATTTTTTAGATGCTCTTGGATAGATAGTGTTAAAACAGGAAAAGCTAGAGCTAGTATAAGAGATTTTTGTAAGCAAAAGAAAAAAGAATTAAACAATAAAATTGCCATTAATCTTTTATCTACAGCATTTAATAAAGATTCTAAACTTATAGAAGAATGGCTTGAAAAAGAAAAATTTAATAAAAAGCTCAGACAAATTGCTTTAGATTTTAATTATTTTAAAGAGGTAATTATAGCTCTTAGAAAATATGTAGGACAAAATCAAGCAGCTAAATTTGAACAAAATGAACAAAAATTTGAAAGCATAGTGATTGGTTCTAATTATAAAATAACTACTATTAATTTTGATTATTGTTGTAGACCTAAAAGAGGAGATGAAATCATCGCTTTTAGACATTCAACTAGTGCTACAATACACCATAAACTTTGCGAACAAGCAATGAAGATGATAGAAGATAACAAAGAAATGGTTTTTGTTTCTTGGAATGATAGCTCGATAAAAAGTTACAAAATCATTGTTTCTATAGAAAATAAAAAAGGCTCTTTAGCGGATTTTCTAACTACTTTGGCTAAAATGCAGATTAATGTTTTAAGTATTAATTCAGCCGATTCAGAGCCTGTGGTGGCAAATTATTTTGAAGTGCAAGTTGAATTACCTAATAATATAGATGTTGAAAATGCAAAAGAAAGATTAAAAGCTAGGTATAAAATTTTAGATTTTACATCTTTAAATGATGCATATAATAATCACTAAAAAAGGTTTTATAATGAATATTGAAGAAATTATTAAAGAAATTAAAAGAGGAATAGCAGAAATTATTGATGAGGAAAGATTGATTTCTTTGGTAAAAAATTATTATGAAAAAGGTGAAAACTTTTTTGTAAAAGCTGGTTTTGATCCTACGGCCGCTGATTTGCATTTGGGTCATACTGTAGTTTTAAGCAAGATGGCTTTACTTCAAAAGCATGGAGCTATAGTACAATTTTTAATAGGTGATTTTACTGCTCAAATAGGCGATCCAACAGGAAAAAGTGTAACAAGAAAAAAACTTGATAAAGAAGAAGTGCTTAAAAATGCTAAAACTTATGAAGAGCAAGTTTTTAAGATTTTAGATCCAAGTAAAACTCAAATTCATTTTAATTCTAAATGGCTAAATGAGCTTGGTGCTGCTGGTATAGTAGAACTTACTTCGACTTTTAGTGTTGCTAGAATGCTTGAAAGAGATGATTTTACTAAGCGTTTTAAAGAGCAAAGTCCTATATCAATTTGTGAGTTTTTATATCCACTTTTACAAGGTTATGATAGCGTTGCATTAAAAAGTGATATAGAAATGGGTGGAACGGATCAAAAATTTAATCTTTTAATGGGTAGACAGCTTCAAAGAGTATATAATTGCCAAAAAGAGCAAGCGGTGATGATGATGCCATTGCTTGAAGGTCTTGATGGTGTAAATAAAATGAGTAAAAGCTTAGGAAATTATATCGGTGTAACAGAAAATGCTAAAGATATGTATGCTAAGGTTTTGAGTATAAGTGATGAGTTGATGTTTAGATATTATGAGCTTTTAAGTGAAAAAAGCTTAAATGAAATTTCACAAATGAAAGATGATATTAAAAATGGCTCATTACATCCTAAAAAAGCTAAGGAAAATTTAGCTTTAGAAATAACAGCTCGTTTTCACTCAAATGAATGCGCTTTAAAAGCTAAGGAAGAATTTGACAAAGTTCATAGTGCAAAAGAGCTTCCTAGTGATATGCCAAGTTTTACTTTAGAAGGTAGTATTTGGCTTGCAAAAGCTATAGTGGAATGTAAAATGGAAAACTCTACTTCAGCTGCTAGAAGATTGATTAGTTCTAATGCAGTAAGTATTAATGGAGAAAAAGTTCAAAATGAACAATACCAACTAGAAAGTGGAGAATATATTATACAAGTTGGAAAAAGAAAATTTGCAAAATTAAAGGTAATATAATGAGTTTTAAAGCTTTAAAAATTGGAAAGCATGAGATAAAATATCCTATTTTTCAAGGTGGAATGGGGCTTGGTATAAGTTGGGATAAGCTTGCTTCTGCAGTTTCTTTAAATGGTGGTTTAGGGATTATTTCTTCAGTGGGAACTGGGTATTATGAAAATAGAACACATATAGATAAAGAACTTAATGCAAAACCTTATGGTAGTGATAATTTTTACTCAAAAGCAGGCTTAAAAGCTTTGATAGATAATGCTAGAAAGGTTTGCAAAGACGCACCTTTGGGCTGTAATATTTTATATGCAAGTAATAATTATGCGCAAATTGCTCGTAATGCTTGTGAGGTTGGTTTTAATGTGATAGTTTCAGGAGCAGGACTTCCTACAAATTTACCTGAATTTACACAAGATTATCCTGATGTTGCTTTGGTACCTATTGTATCATCAGCTAAGGCTTTAAAAATTATTTGTAAAAGATGGCAAAGTAGATACAATCGCTTACCTGATGCAGTTATAGTTGAAGGACCAAAAAGCGGCGGACATCAGGGTTTTACTTATGAGCAATGTTTAATGGATGAATATCAATTAGAAAATGTGGTGCCACAAGTTGCGCAAGAAATTAAAAATTGGGGCGACATACCACTGATTGCTGCAGGTGGAATTTGGGATAAGCAAGATATAGAAAAGATGATGTCTTTAGGAGCAAGTGGCGTTCAAATGGGAACTCGTTTTATAGGAACTTTTGAGTGTGATGCGAGTGATGATTTTAAACAAGTATTACTTGATTGTAAAAAAGAAGATATTGAGCTTTTAAAATCCCCGGTTGGTTATCCTGCAAGAGGAGTAAGAACTAATCTTTTAAATTTAGTAGATAAAAGAATGGGGCCAAAAATTTCTTGTGTGAGTAACTGCGTTGCACCATGTGGTAGAGGTAAGGAAGCTACTAAAGTAGGTTATTGTATAGCGGATAGATTATACGATGCTTGGAGTGGCAAAAAAGAAACAGGTTTATTTTTTACAGGAGCTAATGGGTATAGATTAGATAAACTTATTAGCGTAGAAGAACTAATGAAAAAATTAGTTTATGGTGAAGATGTTTAGAATATTTTTTATTTTTTTATTATTTTATATTGGTGTTTTTGCTAATGTAGAGGTTAAAAAATTTGATCAAAACTTTTTAACCTCTAATGCAGAAGAAAAATTACAATTACATCAACAACTAAAATCTTTATATATACAAAGCGTAATTAATGATAATAATGAAGAAAAAAATGAGATTTTAAAAAGATTAATCATTAGTTCAAATTTTTTAGGTTTTGATGATAAGGCTTATGTGCAAGAGCTTAAAGAAAGCGGAGTAAGTGAAGAAGAAATTTCGCGTTTAAAAAATGCTTTAAAAGTTATACAAGATCAAAAAATAAAAAAAGAGCTAGTAAAAAACGAAACTAATACTACGGCTTTTACTAATAAAAAAGAAGATAAAAAAGAAGATAAAAAAGAAGATAAAAAAGAAGATAAAAAAGAAGATAA
>NZ_JAKMTD010000008.1:0-84845 GCF_025772965.1 Campylobacter sp. CNRCH_2013_0898h
TTGGATTACAAGTTTAACCACAAGTAGAGCGACTGCTATTGCTATTAAACCTACTATAATTTGAGCAGATAAGGCTTTTTTAATAGGATTTGTATAAGCACGATTTTCTGTAATTGTACAAACTTTAAAATTTTGATTTATGGTAGAATTACACATTACTTCATATAATGTATTTTTATCATCTTGAACTTGAAATAAAGAGTCTCTATTATCTGGATCTAAATAGTATGACGGATTTGTGTTTATAATTTTTGATATATTTATGCCTAATTGGTCTTTTGTTAGTATTTTATCTTGATTTTCGTGAAACATTATTTCACCTTCATTGTTGTATACTACCGCATAAGTAGTAGCAGATCTACCAAAAGCTAATACATCTTTAGAAAAAGAACTTAATGCATAATCGCCACCAACAACACCTATAAATTTTCCATTTTTGTATACAGGTGCAGCATATGTCATGGTAACGGTATTATCTGTTGATGACTTATAAGGATTAGTTGTAATAACTGTTTTTGCTTGTTTTGCTTGAGTATACCAAATACTATTTTGTAAATTAAATCCATTTTCAGGATTTAAAAATTTTCCATTTGATAAAAATACACCATTTAACTCTTCAATTCCAAAAAAAGTTAGTTGAAAATTAAAAGCTTTTTGAAAAGATGAAATAAGCGATAAAATCTGTTCTCTATCATCTAATGGTGCTTTAGAGAGTTCGCTTGCTAAAGTATTTATAGCATTTCTTTTGCTTTGACCATAATTATTAAAAGTTAGAGTTACATCATCCATTGTTTTTAATTGAACATCTTTTATGAGTTCAAAAGTATTGTTTTTGGTTTGAAAATAACCCAAAATACTAACTATACTTAATATGGTGATAATTAATAGTCCAACTATTGAAGTCATTTTGCCTGATACATTCAATTTTAACATTATTTTTGTGTTCTCCTTGTTTTTGATTTTTACCTTATATTTTAAAATATAATAATTTTATATCTAACTTTATCATTATATTTTAAAAAGTTTATTGTATTTACGGAATTATATTATAAAAAAATAATTTTTTTATTAATTTATAATAAAAATAATTTTTATATATATTTAAGATTAGTTTGATATAATTTCAACTTTAATGCGGGAATAGCTCAGGGGTAGAGCACAACCTTGCCAAGGTTGGGGTCGCGAGTTCGAATCTCGTTTCCCGCTCCATTATCACCCGCCCGGGTGGTGGAATTGGTAGACACAAGGGACTTAAAATCCCTCGGAATTTTTCTTCCGTGCCGGTTCAAGTCCGGCCTCGGGCACCACTTTTTGGTAACTCAAGGCGACATAGCCAAGCGGTAAGGCATGGGCCTGCAAAGCCTTGATCTCCGGTTCGAATCCGGATGTCGCCTCCAATGCGATGTTAATACTTGATATTTTTATTCTTTTACGGGAGATGGCTGAGTGGTCGAAAGCGGCGGTCTTGAAAACCGTTGAGGGTCACACCTCCAGGGGTTCGAATCCCTTTCTCCCGGCCACTTTAACATAATTTTTCATATTTTGTTTTACATTTAAAAAGATATTTCTTAATTTCTTTAAGAAATTAAGAAAATTATTCTAAGTCTAAAACCCCGCCTTTGCTAGCATTACTAACAAGCTTTTGATACATTTTAAGCCATCTTGAATTTATTTGCTTATAAGGCATTTTAAAATTTGCTTTGCGTTTAGCAATTTCATCTTGGGCTAAATTTGCATTAATGCTGTAAGTATCTACATCAATTTCTATCTCATCACCATCTTTTAAAAGCGCTATAAGTCCACCTTCTGCAGCCTCAGGAGAAATGTGACCTATACTAAGTCCTCTTGTAGCTCCGCTAAAACGACCATCTGTTATAAGTGCAACTTTAGCACCAAGCCCCATGCCTGTGAGTAATGAAGTCGGACTAAGCATTTCTTGCATGCCAGGTCCACCTTTTGGCCCTTCATAGCGTATCACGCACACATCGCCTTCTTTAACTTTACCTTTTATAATGCCTTTGATAGCTTCTTCTTGAGAGTTAAAACAAACCGCTTTTCCTTTGAATTTACGCTCGCCCATAATACCTGCAGTTTTTATCACACAGCCTTGCTCAGCTAAATTCCCAAAAAGTATAGTAAGCCCACCTACATTTGAATAGGCATTGTCTATTTTTTTTATAATGTTTTCATCTTTAATATCAGCATTCTCAACGCGCTCTTTTAAAGTTTTTCCACTAATATCTAGAGTGTCAAGTTCTAAAATATGGCCTGGTTTTTTGGCTATTTCAGCTATTACTGCACTTACTCCACCTGCTTTGTGTATATCTTCCATATATATTGTGTTTAAAGATGGAGCGATTTTGGCTATATGAGCCACATTAGCGCTGATGTGATTGAGCTCTTTTATATCCAAATTTACACCTGCTTCATAAGCAATGGCAAGCATATGTAAGATAGTATTTGAACTTCCACCCATAGCCATATCAACAACTAAAGCATTGTTAATGGACTTTTTAGTAATAATATTGCGAATTTTAAAACGCTCATCTAGTGCAATTTCACAAATTCTACGCGCAGCCTTTCTTAAAAGCTCTTCTCTTTCTTTGCTAAGTGCTAAAATAGTTCCATTTCCTTCTAGTGCTATACCCATAGCCTCGCATAAAGTATTCATAGAATTTGCAGTAAACATACCCGAGCAAGATCCACCGCTAGGACAAGCTTTGCATTCTATATCTTTTAAATCCTCTTCATCGATTTTTTTAGCCTCATAAGCTCCCACTGCTTCAAAAACAGAACTTAGACTGATTTTTTCTCCGTGTTTATTTACTCCCGCTTTCATAGGTCCACCACTAACGAAAATAGTCGGCACATTAACTCTTAAAGCCCCCATGAGCATACCTGGAGTAATTTTGTCACAATTTGGGATACAAATTAGTGCATCAAGTTGGTGTGCATTCATCACTGTTTCAATAGAGTTTGCGATGATTTCACGACTTGGTAAAGAATAAAGCATACCATCATGCCCCATAGCTATACCATCATCAACACCTATGGTGTTAAATTCAAAAGGAATACAGCCATTTTTTCGGATTTCATCTTTAATGATTTTTGCATATTCATTTAAGAAAAAATGTCCCGGGATGATATCTATATAGCTATTTGCTACACCTATAAAAGGCTTATTAAAATCTTCATCATTTAAGCCACATGCTCTAAGTAAAGAGCGATTTGGTGCTTTTAAGTGTCCTTTTTTGATTGCGTCACTTCTCATTTGTATCCTTTTTTAAAGTAAAAACTATCATTTTATGCTTTTATTTTGCAATTTTTGCTTAAATTTTTTAAACTTAAATAGTATTTTAAAGAAAATTATTTAAAATGTGCAATTATTTTGATTTAAGGAATGTAATGCTTTTAACTAATCCAGTATTTATAGGCGTTTTGTTAATGACGCTTTTGTGTTTTTTTAGGTTTAATGTTTTACTTAGTGTTTTGCTTTCTGGGCTTTTTGTAGGTATTTGGTCTAAATTTATGCATATGGAGCATTTAACTTTGATGGATTTTTTTACCCAACTTCCACAAGCTATGATGGATTCTATGAAAGTTTTAATTGATGGTATGCAAGGGAATTTGCAAACAGCACTAAGTTATATTTTGCTTGGAGCGGTGGCCGCTGCTATATCAAAAACTAATCTAACAGCATATTTGATTAAAATAGTTTCGCATTATATTTCACATAAAAAATATTTACTTATACTTTCTTTGGCACTTATTGCTTGTTTTTCGCAAAATTTAATCCCTATCCATGTAGCTTTTGTGCCTTTATTAATTCCACCTTTGTTGAAACTTTTTAATAAATTAAAAATAGATCGTAGAGCCATAGCTTGTGCATTAACTTTTGGACTTACCACACCTTATATGGTTGTGCCTTTAGGTTTTGGGCTTATTTTTCAAACTTTGCTTGTGGATAATTTAAATTCAAATGGGGTACAAATTAGCTTAGGAGAAGTTTCTCAAACTATGGCTTTTGCGGCTATTTGTATGTTAGTTGGTTTATTTTTGGCTGTATTTGTATTTTATGCTAAGCCAAGAGAATATCAAGAAGAGCAAATTGCCAAAATGGATTTTGAAAATCTAAAAATGAGTAAAAAAGAATGGGGAGTTTTAGCTGGCCTTGGATTGACTTTGATTTTGCAAATTTTGACGCACAATTTACCTTTATCAGGGCTTTTAGGTTTTGTTTTGATGGTGATTTTGGGTGGAGTAGAGTATAACAAAGTTAATTTAGTTTTTGATGATGGGCTTAAAATCATGGGTTATATAGCTTTTGTAATGCTTGTTGCTTCAGGATATGGAGAGGTTTTAAAACAAAGTGGAGGTATAGCTGAGCTTGTAAAAACAAGTGTGCCTTTTATGGAGCAAAGTCACTTTTTAGCTATTTTTATTATGCTAGCTATAGGTCTTTTAATCACTATAGGTATAGGCAGTTCTTTTGGTACTATTCCTATCATCGCTGCCTTATTTTGTCCTATATGTATAGAACTTGGTTTTTCACCTGCTGCGATTATTTTTATCATCGGTGTTGCTGGAGCTTTGGGCGATGCAGGATCACCTGCTAGTGAAACGACTTTGGGAGTGAGTGTAGGGCTTAATGCAGATAAGCAAGGTGATCATATAAAAGATACTTGTATACCAACCTTTTTATGCTTTAATGGCTCTTTGCTTATCTTGGGTAGTGTTATAGCATTTTTCTTAATTTAAAATATTAAAAGTCTAAAAAGGCTTTTAATATTCAAATTCTTCCATATAACCACAATCAATTGTAAGAATTTTCATTTGAAATGATTTTATAAACTCGATTATAGGTTCAACTCCACCATAAGGAAAAGAAATGGGGTAAAAATACAATTTGGCGATATTTTCCTCTATTTTTTCTATGGAGTGAAAATAGTATTCTCCATTTCCTATGCAGTCAAAAATATCATCAAACTCCCAACAATCTTTGCTTGAGAAATATTCTAATTCTTTTTTGCTGTAAAAATTATATATACTTTTATCTGTGTATAAATCTTCTATTTGTAAATTCTCATCTTTTAAGATTTTGATATAATTAAACAAATCGCACAATCTTTTAAAAGACTTTTCATTATTAATGATAAACTTAATAAAGCAAAATTTTTCCATTTTAATACATTAACAATATTCCACTTGAAAGTCTGCTTGAAGATTTATTATACTCAATAAGACTCTCGCCGTATCCGTTAAAATACTGAGTGTAAATATATAAGCCATTGTTAGAAATTTTATAAGCTCCACTTATTTCTACTGCACCGCGGTTATTAGCAAAATTTAAATTATTACGCCACAATATATTGATAAAATAATCATCTTGGGTATAAGCAAGATTAATATCAAAATTACCTAAATATTTTTCTATGTCAGGATTATCATCTTCTGAACTTTTTTCAGGAATTCTTAGCCAAACTCTAGGTATGAACATAAAATTGCCAAAAAACCATGCATTGCTTAGATAAATTCTATTCCATGATCTTGATTTTGGATCATTTTGCCCGTTAGATTCATGTAATAAGCCTATGCGTATATCTTTTAAATTCTCAAAAGCACCATATCCGCTTATAGGAAAGTTGATAAAAAATTCAGGTAAATAGTTTGTTTCTCTAAAAGGAGCAGAATGTTTATAAAGTTGCCACCATGAAATTTGCGTATAGCCTATGTTATAACTTTCATTTAAACCCAAAAGATTTTCAAAAAGAGTTTTTTTAAGGCTTACTTGAAATTTAGTTTCAGTGCTTTTATAATCTCTCTTGCTAAAACTATAAGAAACAGGCATAAAATAGCTAAGATTATGCGTGCTAATACCAAAGGGATTGTATGATTTTTCTGTGCCAAGGTAGTTTGCTAAAGCTTCATTTTTTGGATTAATATCATCTAATTTTTTCTCTTTGGATGTATTTTGCTCAAAATTAAAAGACTTTTCTAAACTTGCTTCTTTTTGTTTTTCTTTTAAAGCTAAGCTTTTATAAATTTGCATAGCTTTTTTGTACTTACCTTGATTTTCATATTCTAAGGCTTGATTGAATAAATCCTCATTTGCTAAAGCACTAAAAGCACATACTATGGGTAGAATTGTCTTTTTCATGAAGCCACTTTTTATATTCTTTAAAATAATTTAAATTTATAAACTCATTATCATCTTCAAATTCTATAAATTCTGCTTTCATTGTATCACAAAAAAGGGCTAATTTGTGGTTGTTTTCTTGTAAAAATTGCAAAGTTTTTTCAAAATTCCTACTATGGTAAAATCCACATAAATAATGCTTGTGTTTTTTTGTGCTTGCTAAGAGTATATTTTGTGATTTTAGATGATCAAAAAGCTTGTAAAAACTTTCTTTGTTTATGTTTGGAGTATCCACGCTAAGGATAAATACATAGGTATTTTTAAAATGTTTAAGTATGGAATTTAAGGCAATGAGTGGAGAGTAGTTGTTTAAATCCTCATCTAAAATAAGTGCTAAGTTTTTTTGATGAAATTTATCTTTTTTGCTGCTAATAAAAACTTGATTAAAAATCCTTGACATTTTTTCATATTGATAAAGAGTTAAGTTTTTATTATCTACTTGTAATAAGCTTTTATCTTCTCCCATACGCGAAGATTTTCCACCACATAAAATCACACAAGGATAGGGAATTTTTTCACTCATAAAAACCTCATAAATTCATCAAAATATTTTATAATACATTTATGAAATATACAGATTTAATACAAATAAAAGATTATTTTAAACAATTTCAAAGACTAAATTATCTCAAACGCCTTGATGATAATATCTTAGAGCTTAGCTTAGATCATCAAGCTTTTATACTAGACTTAACGCGTGGAAAAAGTGGAATTTACCAAGATAAACTCCAAGCAAAAGTCTATAATGCACCTTTTGATTTTATGCTAAAAAAATACTTTTCAAACGCAAAGATTTTAAATTTAGAAGTATTAGAAAATAATAGAATTTTATCTTTTGAAGTTTTATCGGAAAAATCTTATAAAGCTTATGGAGCTAAGATTTATTTTGAATTTACAGGAAAAAACACTAATGTAATCATCACAGACACCGATGATATTATCATAGAAGCTTTGCGTCATATAGATAAAAGCTACCGCGTTGTAAAAATAGGCGAAAAACTCCAAGCTTTAAAAGCTTATGAGATCAAAGAAGAATTTGTAAAGATTGATGATTTTAATGTGTATTTTAAAGAAAGTGCTAAAAAGTTACAGCAAGAGCGCATAAAAGATATTAAAGAAAATAAACTTTTAAATATAGATAAAAAAATCTTTACTCTTAAAGAGAGCATAGAAAATTTAGAACAAGAAAGTAATTTATTAAAAAAAGCTCAAGAGTTAAGCCAAAAAGCAGATGTTTTGTTTGCTAATTTAAATTCTTTAAAAGATTATCAAAGAGAATTTATTTTGCAAGATTTTAATGCAAATGAGCTTGCCTTTAAACTCGAAGATACACCTAAAAATAGTGCGAATGAATTTTATAAAATGGCTAAAAAGCTAAAACAAAAGGCTAAAAATATCAATATAGAAAGAGAAATTTTAAGTGAAAAACTTGATTTTTTAATAAATTTAAAAGACTTAATTGCTAAAAGCACCTCTTTGAGAGAATTAGAAGTTTTAATGCCTAAAAAAACGAAAAAAACAAAAAAAGAGGAACTAAATGCAGGGGTTAGTAGCTTTTATTTTGATGAGTTTAAAATCAGCGTAGGACGCAATGAAAAAGCTAATGAGTATTTATTAAAAATAGCTAAAAAAGATGATATTTGGCTGCATGTGAAAGATTATCCTAGTGCACATGTGATCATTACTTCAAATAAATTAAAAATAAGTCAATTAGTGCTAGAATTTGCAGCAAAGCTTTGTGTGGAATTTTCCAAGCTAAGTTCTGGAGTTTATTTGGTCGATTATACTAGTAAGAATTTTGTAAAAATAAAAGAAAAGGCTTTTGTAAATTATACAAATTATAAGACTTTAAGCGTTTTAAAGGAGTAAGTATGCCTATAAGTCCCATAGGTGGTATTCATTTTGCTAACCAAAATGCACCAGTACATTCAGCACAAGCTAGTAATGAATTGGCAAAAGATTCTTTTGCAACTTTGGTAAATATGAGTGAATTTCAAGCAAAAGAAAAGGCGGTTGAAAAACTTGAAAAAGTTAATCAAACTCATGAAGTAAGTGATGAAGTAAAAGAAAGGCAAGAGGAAGAAAAAAAGCATTCTAAACATCATCAAGAACAAGAGCAAGAAGATGAAGATGAACAAGAGGGACAAGAAGTAGTTAAAAAAAGTTCTCATTTGCTTGATTTAAGTATATAGAAAGGATAAAAATGTTTTCAAAGACAAGAATTCTTAGTGCTATTGTGATGATAGCTGTGATAGCTGTTGTTGCTTTAGTGGATAATTTTTTGATTAATTTTGTGATTTTTGGTGTTTTATTGTTTTTGGCATTTAATGAAGCAAAAGCTATGTTTAAAAGCAAACATGCAAGTGTTTTTGTAGCTTTGTGTGTTTTTGCAATAGGAGCATTTTTAGATAAACCTTTCTTTATAGGCCTTTTGGCTTTGATTTTGATTTTAGGATATTTAGTTTATAAAAAAAGTGAAAATTTAAATGAACTTATGCCTTATATATATCCTACTTTACCTATTTTAATGCTTTATCAAGTATTAAGTTATGAGGGTATGTTTGTATTATTTTGGCTTATAGTGATTGTCGTTGCTTGCGATAGTGGGGCGTATTTTATAGGAAAACTAATTGGCGAGAGAGCTTTTTCTCCAACAAGTCCAAATAAAACTTTAGAAGGTGTTGTAGGTGGCATTGTTTGTGCGGGGATTTTAGGAACCATCATAGGCTCTTTTGAATTTAGCTTGATAAAAAGTATTTATATATCTTTAATCGTAGCTATTTTTGCTGTGATAGGGGATTTGCTTGAGAGTTATTTTAAAAGACAAGCAGGTATTAAAGATAGTGGTAATTTAATCCCAGGACACGGGGGAGTTTTAGATAGAATTGATGCTGTTATCATTGCAGCATTTGCAATGGCAACTTTAGTATGATCGTACTTGGAAGCACGGGAAGTATAGGAGTTAATACTCTTTTTATTGCTAAAGAAAAAAACATAAACATAGAAGCCTTATCTTGTGGTAAAAATATCAAGCTTTTAAATGAGCAAATAGCTCTTTTTAAGCCTAAATTTGTATGTATACAAGATGAAAAAGATAAAACCTTAGTTGATCATGATAGGATTTTTTGTGGCCAAGAGGGTTTAAAAGCGATGATAGCTGAGTGCAAAAGTTCTTTAGTGGTAAATGCTATAGTAGGTTTTGCAGGCTTAAGTTCAAGTCTTATGGTGCAAAAGCTTGGTAAAATTTTAGCCTTGGCAAACAAAGAAAGCTTAGTAGTAGCAGGGAAATTTTTTGACACTTCTAAGATTAAGGCCATAGATAGCGAACATGCAGCACTAAAGTGCTTGATAGATAAAAGAAAAGATATTAAAAAGCTTTTCATCACAGCAAGTGGCGGGGCCTTTTATAATTATAAAATCAAAGATTTAAAAAATGTCAGTGTAAAAGAAGCTCTTAAGCATCCTAACTGGAGCATGGGAGCTAAGATCACCATAGATAGTGCTAGCATGTGTAATAAACTTTTTGAAATCATCGAAGCTTATCATCTTTATGGTATTAAACAAATAGATGCTTTGATAGAAAGAAAGTCTTTAGTACATGCTTTATGTGAATTTAAAGATGGTGGTATGAGTGCATATTTTTCTCATGCAAATATGCGTTTGTCTATAGCTCAAGCTATTTTAGATGAGCATGATCAAAGCTTTATAGAAAATTTGGATTTGTTAGCTATGCCAAGTTTAAAATTTGAAAAAATTAGTTTAAAAAAATATCCTATATTTTCACTTAAAGATGAGCTTTTGAAAAAGCCTGACTTGGGTGTGATTATAAATAGTGCAAATGAATATATGGTGTATCAATTTTTAGCCCAAAAAGCGCAGTTTTTAGACATAACTAAGGGTATTTTTAAAGCATTGGATTATTTTGGTGTACCAAAGATTAACCAAATTGAAGATGTTTTTGAGTATGATAAGCAAGTTAGGCTTTATTTAGATAAGGAAATGAAGTGAGATATTTTTTAAGTATTTTGATTTTTATAAATGTGGTTTTTGCTTTAGAGTTTAGCGTTAAAGAAAATGGAAAAAGTTTAGATGATAATAATACGGTTTTAATCCTTGGAGGTATACAAGGAGACGAGCCAGGTGGGTTTCATGCTGCTAGTTTGCTTTTGAGTGATTATAATATCACTAAAGGTAAAATTATTGTCGCACCAAATTTAGCTTTTGAAAGTATTATTGCTAGAAATAGAGGAAATTTTGGAGATTTAAATAGAAAATTTGCCCATATAGATGAAAACGATCCTGATTTTCACACTATAGAGCGCATAAAAAAGCTTATTTTGGAACCTGAGGTAAATATGGTTATAAATTTGCACGATGGAAGTGGATTTTATAGACCTCAATATGAAAGCAAAGATAAAAATCCAAATCGCTGGGGCAATACTAGTATTATTGATCAAAGTGAGGTAAATTCTACTAAATATGCAGATTTGGAAAATATTGCTAAAGAGGCAGTGGAAAATATCAATAAAGCTTTGGTTAAAGAAGAACATCAATATCATTTAAAAAATACCAAAACCCAAGAAAGCAATGATAAAGATATGCTAAAGGCTTTAACTTATTTTGTGGTGTCAAATCACAAAGCAGCCTTTGCTAATGAAGCGAGCAAAAATTTACCAACGCATTTAAGAGTATATTATCATCTTTTGGCGGTGGAGTATTATCTAAAAAAGGCAAATATAGAATTTCAAAGAACTTTCGATTTAACTCCAAATGGAGTTTATAGAGCTATTGAAAAGCCTTTAGAGGTAAAACTTTTTAATGATAAAATTTTACTTTATCTTGATAAACCTGCTAGTGCTATAAATTTTTTACCTTTTCCTATTAATCAAGCTTTAAATTATGAAGCAAGTAATGAGATTACTGCAGTAATTTCCAATGCTAACTCATATTCAATCAATTATGGCAATCGCTTGCAAACAAGATTGTATCCTGAATATTTTGAATTTTCAAATGCTCTAGATAGTGTTGAAGTGATAGTAGATGGAAAAAATATACAAACAAATTTTGCTCAAAAAATTATGGTAAAAGATAATTTTAAAATACCTTCTATAGCAGGTGTAAGAGTTAATGTTATAGGTTTTGATAGGGGTGTTGATGAAAGTGATATTGTTATAAGCAAAAACCAAATGCAAAGCCGTTATTCTTTGGATAAAAAAAGAAAAATTTACAGAGTAGAATTTTATGAGCTAAAGAATGCAAATTTAGCCGATCAAGTTTTAGAAAGAAAGACTAATTTTAAAGAAATTAAAAAAGCAAATATACCTGCAAAAGCCATAGAAAAAGCAGAACAAAAAGACAAATTTATCGGTATGATTTTAGTGGAATTTCAATGAGAGATTTGATTCTTGCCATAGAAAGCTCTTGTGATGATAGTTCTATTGCTATCATTAATAAAAATAGCTTTGAGTGTATCTTTCATACAAAAATTTCTCAAGAAAATGCCCATAGTGCTTATGGAGGGGTGGTGCCCGAGCTTGCCGCAAGATTACATAGCGAAGCTTTACCTAAGATTTTAAAAAAATGCCAAAAATACTTTGACAAACTTTGCGCCATAGCAGTTACAAATGAACCTGGCCTTAGTGTGAGTTTGATAGGTGGAGTAGCTATGGCTAAAATGCTTGCTATTAGTTTAAATTTACCGCTCATTGCGATTAATCATCTAAAAGGGCATATTTATTCTATGTTTTTAGATAAAAAAGCTAATTTTGATATGGGTGTATTGCTTGTAAGTGGTGGGCATACTATGGTGCTTTTTATTAATGAGCAAGGTAAAATCACAGAATTAGCAAGAACAACCGATGATAGCTTTGGAGAAAGCTTTGATAAAGTAGCAAAAATGATGGATCTTGGCTATCCTGGCGGAGCTATCATAGAAAATTTAGCTAAAAATGTAAAAGAAAATGATTTAGAATTTAGCATACCCTTGCTTCATTCTAAAGATTTAGCTTATAGTTTTTCAGGACTTAAAAACCAAGTGCGTTTGGAAATTTTAAAAGAAGAATTAAGTTTGGAGCGTAAAAGTAAAATTGCCTTTGCATTTCAAAAAGCAGCCATAGCTCATATTTTAAACAAGTTAGAAAAAATTTTTAAAGAGTATAAATTTAAACGCTTTGGTATAGTAGGCGGAGCTAGTGCAAATTTAAGCTTAAGAAGTCAAATAGAGCATTTATGCCAAAGTTATCAATGTGAGCTTTTGCTAGCTCCGCTTGAGTATTGTTCGGATAATGCTTTGATGATAGCAAGGGCAGCTTGTGAGGCTTATGAGCGTAAAGAATTTGTAAATATAGAAGATGATCTTATAAAGCCTAAGGTAAAAAACTTACAAGGCATATTATGAAAAAAGCTTTTACTATTATAGAGCTTGTGTTTGTAGTAATTATACTTGGAGTTTTAGCTGCGGTTGCTCTGCCAAAATTTAGTACAAGTAAAGATGAGGCAAGTGTAGTTCAAGCTTTGGGAAATTTAAAAATTTTTATTAATGATATAAGTGCTTATATATTAAAAAATGAAAGTCTTTCAAATATAGCTTTAATGAGCAATGTAACAAATATAAAAAATGAAGACTTGTCAAATTTGCAAAATTCCACCAAAGAACTTGATTTTAGTGTAGGAAATGATGAGCAATGTTTTAAAGTGCTTTTTGTAGATAAAGAAAGTGTTTTGCTTTTAGCACTTATGGTAGATAATGCTCAAAAAAGCAAAGCCCAAAATATAGCAGATTTAAAAAATCAAGCTTTGAAAGATCCTAAAAATCAAAGTATAAAAACTCAATTAGATGAGGCTTTAAATGCTTTTAGTCAAAGTGAATTTGCAAGCACTTCAAAATCTAAAGCTTGTCAAGGTCTAATCCACTCTAAAGCTTTTAAAGATTTAGCTACTAGAGTGTATTTTCTAAGTGGTAGTTAAAAATACACCCCTCCACTTAAATACAATTTCATTCTATGTTCATCATCATATTTATACTGATGAACCGCTCTTGCTGCATCAAGCTTTATATAATACTCATTAGCTTTATTATAAAGTATTTGTAAGCCTACTGCATCTAAAAAATGCTCATCTGCTAATCTATCCCCTGAAGCTTTTTCATACCAAGCATAACCTACATCATAAAAGGGAGTAAAATAAAAATTAGTATTTGGTATATTTATTCTTATACCAAAGTTAGCCACTATGGTATTATCTCCATCACCCTCTCCATTATCATAAGCTCTTACTCCATAAGCTCCACCTAAAGATGAACTTTCAGAAGAATCTAATTCAAAATTTCCTAATACCTTTTGATAGTTTATATTTAAAGTATGAGTAATATACTCATTAATACTATAATAATTATTCAAACTAGCATTGAGTTTTCTAAACCAACCCATGCCATTACTATTATTTTTATAATTAGTGCCTAAAAAATTAACCCCATCGTCATAGACCTTGCCTAGGTTGATTTTGGTACTATAAATAAAAGTGTTATGAAAATTTCTAAATAAACCTTCTAAACCCATACTACCTACATTAGAATGCTTATTAAAAGTTAAAAATCCAGCACTTGTATCACTAAGTATTTTATGATAAATACTTGAAGTAAAGTAAAATGATGAATTAGTATTAATCCACACAGGATAAGAAAAGTCTATACCGAAATTTCTAGAAGTACCATAAAATCCGGCATTTTCATAATCTTCTCCCAAGGAATAATTTCCTTTTGATACACTTGGAGTAATTTTTAAATTTCCTAAAAAGAAAGTATAACTAGCTCCATAGTTGATTTGTTTTTCATTGCTTGATTGTAAGTAAAAATTATAATAATCTCCCATATTAAGTATAGAATTAAATCCCATGCTGATGCCTATTCTATATTTGCCAGAACTTTCAATACCATAATTATCAGCATATAATAATACATTAGCCTTAGTATCAGGAACTACTTCTATAACTACATCAGTTTCTCCTACATTCTCTCCTGCTTGTAAGCCTGCTAGGGTTTGTACTCCATACATTTCATTGACTTTATATGCGCTATCTTCTATTAATTTAGTGGAGATAATTCTACCTTTAAGTTTTTTATCTAATTTATCTTTTATGAAATGATCTTTGATCGAGGTTTTGTTTTCTATTATGTGTTTTCCAAATACTCCTAAAGCAATGTTTAGTTCTATATTGCCATCTTCAAAATTTTGTTTTGGAATAAACACTGTTGCAGCAGGATAGCCATTAACTTGGAAATAATAAGCAACAATATTTGATACATCTTGCAAATCTTGGATATTAAATTTTTTCTGTTCATAATTTAATATGAGATTATGTAATTCCTCTTCTTCAATTCCTAAATTTTCAAAATCAATTCCTTTGTTTGTGATGTGAAAATTATAGTGAGTAAGTATTTCTTTTTTATAATGTTCTTGGTGTGTATTTATGATTTCTCTAGCATCTTGAAATTTTTCATAATTTTGTTCAGTTTTTAAATTTTCTTTTAAAGCTTTGTTTTGTGGTATATTTCTATCAAGGGATAATTCTATTATTTTTATATTGTCATTTGTAGCTCGTAAAGCACATGTTAAAATTAAGGTGCAAACAATAATCTTATGCATTTAACTTTCTTTAATTAGCACATGGGTTCATAGCTTTAAACCCATCGCTTACAATACAAGTTTTTTTACGAGCTTCTATATCAAGTTCCCCAATTTCTTTGATTATTATTTCATCTTTAACTAAATCATCTCCTAAAGAATTAAATAAAAATAAATTAGCAATATTATCATTAATCATTGCAGGATAGTTTTGATTATTGTTTAAACTTGATTTTGCTTGATTGTTTTCTAGTGTAGGAATGCTAGGAATACTAGGTGTTAGATCAGTCCAAGGTAAATCAGGTTCAATAGGAATGCTAGGTGTTAGATCAATGCTTTCTAAAATAGGTTTATATAAGTCATATTGATAATCTCCCATTATTAAAAAACTACCTTTATTGTGTTGATATTCTATTTTATTTTTAATTTCTGCTAATCCTAATTTGGAAGCTATTGTTTCTTGTTGTTTTTCTAGCATATTGATATTTTTAAGTAATTGAGCTAGCTTATTAGGATCTAGTGAAGAATTGTTTTTTATATAGTCATTATAAGATTTTTCTGCTATTTGAAGTTGTAATTTTATATTTTCCAATTCTTTTAGAAGTTGTTGTGAATTTAAAACTATATCTTTTAATTCTCCTTTTAGAATTTCTAATATACTTATTTTTTTCTCAATTGTTTTGTCTATATTTGATTTTATATTGTTTTGATAAAAATCTTTTACACCTTCTTCAAATTTATCATTATTTGCATTATTTAATCCATTGTTTTGATAAGCCATTATAAAATCTAAACTTTGAACTATCTTCAAGGCTTGTGATTTATTATTTGCTGTATCTTTGATGAAGTATTTTGCCACAAAATCTACTTTTTCATCTTCTGTCATTAGATTATAATCTTTTTCTGCTAACATATCCAATAAAACATCAATATATATTTTATAATGCTGATTGATAAGATCTGCTAGAATTTCATTTTTGATGACATCTTCATATAAATCATCTTTACCAAGGATGGCTTCTTCTTGTATGATATTGTCTATATTTGGGTAATTAATTTCTATTTTATTTGAAAAATCTGGTTTTTTTGGTAGTTCTATAATAGGTCTTGCTATTGTATTATCTTTACTTAAAAAATCTTCAAATTTTAAATTTTTATTATCATCATTATAGGTATGAATATTAATTTTCATATCTTTCCATAATTTTAAGTCGCTAAAAACATCATTAAAATCATTTTCATGATGATAAATATGTATATTCTTAAAAGCTAAATTTACATTTTTATCGTTATAGGCACTAATAAATTTTCCACTTAAATTTTTACCATCACTTGCAAAAGATTGTATTTGGGAGTCATTTTCAAAAAATAAATATATATTTTTAAAATCTAAATTAAATTTTTGAAACATTGAACGCCCTTCAATATATCCGATAAACCCAGCAGCATTGGCAAAGTCTTTTTGTCCATAAGCTTGTATATTTTTTATATCATATATGCTTATGTTAGAAAAACTTCCTTTACCTTCTTTTTGAATCCATCCTGCAAAACCTCCAACATTTACCATTCCGCTTTTGTCTTTTTCAATCTTGCCTGAAATAGTGTCAATATTTTTTATTGTGATATTTGAAAGAGATAAATTATCACTTCTATATCCTTCTATTTTTCCTGCAAAGCCACCACTTGCAGCACGAGTACCTTCCATGGAGTTATTATTAATGCTTTCTATTTTTTCAGCTTCTATGCTAATATTATCAAAAACACCTCCATTAGCAAAACCTACAAACCCGCCAGCATAAGCATTTCCTGTATCAAAAAAATCTTCTTCCAATGAGCCATCTTTGTTATCTTGACTAATGCTTTTTACATTTTTAACACGCACATTGATGTTTTTAAAATAAGTATCACCAGAATCAATACTTCCTACAAACCCGCCAGCATAAGTATGGCGTAAAGTAGTAAAAGTGGAGGTTATGTTGTTTATATCTAAATTTATATTTTCAAGATCAGCATAGCCTATATTACCTGAAAAACCACCTGTAACAAAACCTCCATTAATTTCATCAATTTGTCTTATATCGATATTGCTAAATTTTCCTCCCCATACTTCTCCGGCAAAACCACCCGTATATGTTGCTTTTGTTGTTTTATCATTAATAATTTTATTTATTTGTGATATGTTTATATTTTCAAATTTTCCATTGTTAATTCCACCTACAAAACCTCCAATATGTGATCTATTTTCAAGGCTAATACCGCTGATTTCTCCTATTGATTTTATATCAATCTTGTTAAAGTTAGCACCATTAACATATCCTATCAAACCTCCTGCGTAGAGATTGTTTTTATTTTGTGTAGAGATTTTAGAGATATTTTTTAACTCTATATTTTCAAATTTACTGCCACCACTTGCATATCCTACAAAACCTCCAGTATACATTGAGTTTGATAGAATAGAGTTATCGTTATAATCAATTATTATATTTTTAAATTCAGAACCATTAGCATTTCCAAATATACCAACATATCTTAAAGAATCTGATAACACATTTGTATCTATGAATATATTTTTTAAAGCAAAATTTTGTCCGTCAAAAATTTTATTATAAAAGCTATTATCTTCTATAATTTCCCAATTATCATTGTAAATAGGATCTTTATATCCTACTATCATATTGGTGCAACCATATCCTTCTATACAGTAATTTGCATAGTTTTTTCCTTTAAAATCTATATCATTTGTTAGTCTGTATTCAGTAGCTGTATTTCTAAAATCTTTTTTATTTTCATTCCAACCTTTGGCAAAATGCCACCAATCAACATCTGAAGATATTCCTACAAAATCATATATGTTAAAAGAGTTATTATTATGTTTTATATTTTGAAAATCAGCTTGTTTAAGTTTATCAAAAACTGCAAAAGAATTAGGATCGTAGTAATATCCACTAGCATTTAAATATATAGAACCTCTTTCTTTAGCGCTTACTTCTAATTTTGATAAAGAATTTGCGTTTATATTTGATGTATCAATGTCTATTTTGTTTCCTATAAGTTTGATGTTTTTTGAGTTGATTTTGGTTAATAAATCATTTGAATTTTTAATATTTGAATTTAATAAAATTTTATTTCCTATAAAGACAACTTCTTCAGCGTTAATATTTCCCATATTAACTACATTGCCATTGTTTTTATCTAATTTTATAATGGGTGATTGTATGGTGTTTGTTTTTCCATTTGCAAATTTTTGTATTTCATCAGAACTTATTGATGAGGTTGAAGCTACAAAGCGATTGGCATTGATAGTTCCTGTTTTAGTTATGATTACTCCATTAGGATTGATTAAAAAGACATTATTGCCACTTGCATTTAATAAACCTTCTATGGTGGATTTACTTGTACCATGAGCAATGTTTAGGTAGTTTTTATTGTTTCCATTAAAATTTACACTTTCACCTTTGCCTATGCTAAAGCCACCACCCCATTGTATTACAGAATTTTGCCCATTTCCGTGGATATTCATATGATTATCATTTATGCTAATAGAACCACTAGTTCCATGTGTAAATTTACCACCACTAGGTAGCGCTAGACTTTGATCAAATAAGATAGAAATAACAATACCAGATAAAAGAATATGGTTAGAAAAACTAGACATCAGCTATCCTTAAATAATTATTAATATCAATATATAATTTTTAAATATATTATAACAAAATTTATTTATAGTTAAATAAAAATAAATAAACATAAACAATATAAATAATTTATTATGCATATTTTTGTTATATAATTTACTTTTAGAGTTAAGGTTTAGATTAAATGAAATTTTTAGTTTTTTTATTTAAAGAAAGCAAATTAAAAATCATTCTTTTTTTGCTTTTTAGTATTTTTACGAGTATATTAGGTGTATTGACTTTAGTTTTTATCAATGAATTTTTATTAAAAGCTAATCTTGAAAACTCAAATATTATCGTGTATTTTGTGCTTTTGTTGCTTGTATTTTTTGCGAGTTCTTCTTTTGTAGAAATTGCTTTAAGCTCGTTTGGACAAAGTTTTATTTTTAAAATGCAAAGAAGGGTTGTAAAGCAAATTTTAGATACAAGTGTTTTGAGTATTTTAAATACTACTAAAGCAAAGATTTTGGCTTCTTTGAATAATGATGTGCGTAGTATTTCTTTTGGACTTTTAAGACTTCCTGAATTCATACAATCAAGTGTTTTGATTATTTGTGTAAGTGCTTATATAGCTTATCTTTCTTTAGAAATTTTCTTTTTGTGTTTTGTGTGGATAGTGTGCGTTTTTTTGGTGGATAATTTTTTAATGAGTAAGGTGTATTTTTATTTTAAAAATGCTAGGGAAAATGATGATGCTTTGCAAAAAAACTATCAAAATATTTTACAAGGGCATAAAGAATTAACCTTAAATCCTTTAAGGGCAAAGTATTATTATGAAAACGAGTTTGAAAAAAATGCTCTAAAAAAGAAAAAAAGCTCCACTATAGGAAATATTTTACATATCTTATCTAATAATTGGAGCAATAGTGCCATGCTAGCTTTAGTAGGAGTGGAGTTTTATATAGCTTTAAGCTATGAACTTGCTAGTTTGCAAAGTGCTACTACTATTGCTTTAAGTGTGCTTTTTTTAAGATCACCACTTGGAGCTATGATAGGAAGTTTTCCTACGCTTATGATGGCAAAAATCGCTTTAGATAAAATTTCAAATTTAAATTTAGAAAATTATTCTCATAAGTTTAAATTCAGTCAAAATAAAAAAACTTGGCAAAAACTTTGTTTTAAAGATGTATCTTTTTCTTATAATGAAAATTTTGCACTAAAACCTGTAAATTTTGAGCTTAAAAAGGGTGAATGCGTATTTTTAATAGGGAAAAATGGTAGTGGTAAATCTACTTTTTCTATGATTTTAGCAGGACTTTTTATAGACTTTAAAGGGGATATTTTTTTAGATGATGAAAAAATAACTTCAGAAAATATTTGTGAATATAGAAGTTTAATTAGTGCGATTTTTAGTGATTTTCATTTATTTGAGCATGTTTTAGAAGATGAGAAATTTAGCAAAGAAGACTTGGTATACTGGCTTGAAATTTTAGAACTAAATGAAAAAGTAGAGCTTGTGGAAAATACTTTTAGCACTATAAAGCTCTCGGCTGGACAAAAAAAGCGCCTTGCTATGCTTAATGCTTTACTTGAAAAAAGAGATATTTTAATATTAGATGAGTGGGCAGCTGATCAAGATCCTATGTTTAGAAAGTTTTTTTATACTAAGCTTTTGCCACTTTTAAAGCAAAAAGGCATTACAATATTTGCTATAACACATGATGAAGTATATTTTGACATGGCTGATAGAATTTTACTCGCACAAAATGGTCAAATTTGTGAATTAAAAGGCGATATTAAAGAACTAGCAAAAAATGCAGTAGAAAAATTTTAAAGGATAAAAATGAAAAAATTATTTATTTTATGTTTATTTTTAGGAGTAAGTTTGATGGCAAAATCTTTTGAGCTTGTAAAAGAGCCTGTTCTAACTTCGCAAATGGTTGAAGGGATTTTGGATCTTGCAAAGAAAGAAGCAAGAAAAAATGGCTTTCATGTAAGTATTACCATAGTAGATAAATCTGGTCAAATTTTAGCAGTTTTAAGAGATGATAAAGCAGGTGTGCATACGATTAATGCTAGTTATAAAAAAGCCTACACGGCCACTTCGCAAAAAAGAGAAACAGCAGTTATTTTTAAAGGTGTAAAAGAGGGTAAAATACCTGAAGATATTCGTTATTTAGATGATAAGTTTTCTATTATGCCTGGTGGGGTACCGATTTTTATAGATGGAGTTGTTGTTGGTGGTATAGGTGTGGGTGGAGCACACTTAGATGAGGATGTAAAAATAGCAAAAGCGGGGATAGCGTTTTTAAAATAGGCTTTGAAAAATCAAAGCCTATTATCACTTAGCTTTTGCATAAATTTCTTTTTCAATGTTTATGTAAAATTGTGCGATAGCTTTGTAAGCTTCTTCCCAAGCTTTTAGTATAGTTTCATCTGCATTTAATACTACTTTGATAGCCTTTAAAAGACAAGCACCTACTATAGGGTAATGCTCTTCTTTGACATTTAATTTTGTATGAGTGATAGCTACTTTATCAACAAAGCTTCTCATATTTTCTAAATTTTCTACATTTTTTGCTGCCATTAAAATAGCTATTGCTAAAGCTTTTGGTTGCTCTCCTGAAGCTTGTTTTTCCATATTAAACATAGGTTTTACTTCAGGATATTCTTCAAACATGATTTTATAAAATTCTTTTGTCAAAACTTCACCATTTTTTTGTAAAACCGGCACACAATCTTTGATGATTTGAATTTGCTCTTGTGTCATTTTATCTCCTTTGTATATTGTATTCTTGATGATTATATAAAAATAAGAGAAAAAATATCTTGATTTATGTTAATTTTGTATTATTTTATTTTAAATTGATTATGTATATCAATTTAAGTAAATATAAAGTGAATTATTAATATAATAATCCTTATCAATTTCAAAATTTAAAATTAAGGAAATTTATAAAATGAAAGCAAAAGTAGTTTTACTATCTTTGTTAGCTGCTATGAGCTTAAGTGCTCAAGAGCTTACGATTTATTCTCATCGTCATTATGATTCTGATAAAGGAATTTTCAAATTATTTCAAGAAAAAACAGGCATTAGTGTAAATGTGGTGCAAGCTAAGGCTAATGAGCTTGCTAAAAGATTAGAAGTTGAAGGTAAAAATTCAAAGGCAGATTTGTTTATGACTGCTGATGCGGGAAATTTAGAACAAGTTCGCACAAATAATCTTTTCGTTTCAGTTAGCTCACCTGAGTTAGAAAAACTTTCTCCAAAAGAGCTAAGAGGTAAAAACAACGAATGGTATGCTTTTACAACAAGAGCAAGAATCATCATCGCTTCTAAAGATAGAATTAAAGATGGAGAGATTAAAACTTATGAGGATTTAACTGATCCTAAATTTAAAGGTAAGGTTTTAGTAAGAAGTTCAAATAATGTTTATAATATTTCTTTGTTAAGTGCTATGATAGATACTTTGGGCAAAGAAAAAGCAAAAGAATGGGCACAAGGCATAGCAAATAATCTTGCACGCACTCCAAAAGGTGGGGATCGTGATCAAATTCGTGCAATCTATGCAAAAGAAGGCGATGTGGCTATATCAAATAGTTATTATCTAGGACATTTAGCAAATTCAAAAAATCCTAAAGATGTTGAAGCTGCAAATTCAGTAAAAGTGATTTTTCCAAACCAAGATGATAGAGGAACACATATCAATGTAAGTGGTATAGGTGTTTTAAAAACTTCTAAAAATAAAGAAGCTGCGGTTAAATTTATCGAGTTTATGCTTTCAAAAGAAGCACAAGAAATTTTAACAAACCAAAACTATGAGTATCCAGTAAATAAAGAAGTAAAACCTGCTAAAATTTTACAATCTTGGGGCGAGTTTAAAGTAGAAAAGCCAAATTTTGAAGCTTATTGGGGTAATGCTAAAGAAGCTTTAATGATTTTTGATGAAGTTCAATGGAAATAATTTTAAGGAAAAATAAAATTTGAAATTTTTAAGTTTAAGGTGGTCTTTTGCCACCTTTTTTTTCTGTAGTTTAATCATACTGCCTATACTTGCTATTATCTTACACCTTCCTTTTATAGATATTAATACCTTAAAACATTTGAGTAAAAATGTCTTACCAAGGTATATTTTTGGTAGTGCTTTTATATTGTTTGGGACTTTAGTATTGTGTTTGATTATAGGATTAATTAGTGCTTATTTGATAGCTTTTTATAAATTTTTTGGCTCGAAATTTTTTGAATGGTTTTTGATTTTACCTTTGGCTATACCTTCTTATGTAATGGGTTTTGTTTGGATTGATTTGTTTGAATTTCAAGGCTTAATTCCCACGCTTTTAGGTGTTGATAGGCGTATAGATATCATGAATGCATATGGCGTGATTGTGATTTTATCTTTTGCTCTTTATCCTTATGTGTATTTTTTTGCTAAAAATACCTTTGCTTATGGACTTGGAAATATCATTTTAAGTGCCAAAACACTTAAGGCTTCTAATTTAAAAACATTTTTTAAAGTGATTTTGCCATTTTGCCGTGTGGGTATAGTGGGTGCTTTGCTGTTGGTGGCTATGGAGGTTTTGAGTGATTATGGTTTGGTGGCGTATTTTGGCGTGGATACTTTTAGTGCAGGAATTTTTAGAACATGGGGAAGTGGTGGCGATGAAGTCAGTGCTGTGGCTTTAAGCGTGGCTTTACTTGTATTTATCGCATTTTTAATGCTTTTAGAAAAAATTCAAAGAGGTAAAAAAGGCTTTAATCAAAATGTGTTTTTACCTACCCCAAAAGATGAGTTAAAAGGCTTTAGGGCATTTTTAGCCTTTTTATGGTGCTTTTTAGTGGCATTTTTAGCCTTTGTCGTGCCTATTATGTGGCTTGTTTATTGGGCCGGGTTTGATTTTATGCAAAATTTAAGCAATGTCTTAACACCTGCATTTTATAGTCTTAGTGTGGCTTTGGTGAGTTCTTTTGCTATTGTGGGAGTGGCATTTTATTTATGTTTTATAGTGCGTTTAAACGATACAAAAGCTTCTAAAATCATCCTTTGGCTTACGACTTTGGGGTATTCTTTACCTGGAGCTGTGGTAGCTGTGGGAATTTTAGTGATTTTGGGTGTGTTAAATTATATTTTTGATCTTTTGTCTTTTGAGTATGCCATAGGTGGTGGATTTTTAGTGCTGTTTTTTGGATACTTTGTGAGATTTTTAGCTTCTGGAATTTTTGCAACTCAATCAGGCTATGAGAGAATTTCTAAAAATATAGACTATGCAAATTTAACCTTAAAATCAAAACCACTTAAAATTTTCACTCAAATTCATTTTCCTTTGATGAAACATTATTTAGCTTTGGCTGTGGTGATTATTTGTGTGGATATTTTAAAAGAATTACCTATTTCAACTATACTTTCACCTTCAGGTTTTCAAACGCTTTCATCACTTGTATTTGCTTATAGTGAAAATGAGTTAATTTATAATGTTTCTTTGCCATCTTTGATTATAGTGTTATTTGGGATTATCCCTACATTTTTAATGCATTATTTGCAAAATAAAAACAACCAAAAAGGACAATAATGGAAATCTTAAAAATTGACAATCTTTACAAATCTTTTGGAAAAATAGAGGTCTTAAAGGGAATTTCTTTGAGCTTAAAAGAAGGCGAGATTGTCAGTATTTTGGGGGAAAGTGGCTGTGGTAAGAGTTCTTTGCTTGGTTGTATAGCGGGTTTTTTTGAAATCAATGATGGTAGTATTTATATAGGGGATAAACTAGTTGCTTCTAAGAGTATGTATTTAGCCCCACAAGAGCGTGATGTGGGGGTTTTGTTTCAAGATTATGCTTTGTTTCCGCACTTAAATGTAGAAGAAAATATATGCTTTGGTATAAGCTCTTTAGGTAAAAACGAGCAAAAACAAAGGCTTGATGAGGTTTTGGAAATTTTAAATTTAAATACACTTTTAAAACGCTATCCAAATGAGCTAAGCGGTGGGCAAGCTCAAAGAGTAGCACTAGCAAGAACCATAGTCGCAAGGCCAAAAATTATACTTTTTGATGAACCTTTTTCAAATTTAAATCACACTTTAAGCGTTAAAATGCGCAAAGAAATCAAAAATATTTTAAAAGAGCATAAGCTTAGTGCTATTTTTGTTACGCATGATAAAGACGATGCTTTTTATTTATCAGACAATATCGCTTTGATTAAGGATGGAAAAATTTTAGACTATGGAAGTGCTAAAGAGCTTTTTTATAAGCCTAAAAATATAGATAGTGCTTGTTTTTTGGGCGAAGCATTTTTTATAGATCCAAATACAATTTTAGATGAGAACTTTAAAGCATATTTACAAAGTAAAAATGGCATTTTACGCCCTAATGATATACAAATTTCAACCTCACAAACTCCTTTAAAGGCTAGCGTTTTAGAATGTGTGTTTTATGGGGATTTTTATGAGCTAGGCGTGAGTTTGGAAGGACATATTTTTAGCTTTTATCATCATAAAGAGCTTAGTAAAAATGATGAGGTTTATCTTAAGTTAAGTGATATAGAAAGTTTTTAATTTGCTAAAATTATAATGAGTATGCGAAAATAAAAGTTCTAGTAATTGGAATAATATCAAATTATATTTGCTATTTTATAATGTTTCCATTAGTATCTACAAAGCCCCATTTTCCATTTAGCTGAACTATTGCGGCTTTATTATAAAAACTCTCTACTTCATCAAATATAGGGTTTATAACAATATTTCCACTTTTGTCTATAAACCCAAATTTTTCGTTTAATTTTATCTTTGCGAGGCCTTCGCTAAAACTCTCTACTTCATCAAATATAGGATTTATAACAATTTCCCCTTTATTGTTTATAAACCCCCATTTTTCATTTAGTTTTATATCTGCAAGTCCTTCGTTAAAATTTCCCGCATAATCAAATTTAGGTTTTATTATAAATTCTCCATTTGTGTCAATAAAGCCCCATTTGTCGTTTATTAAAACCGATATCAAATTTTCGTAAAAACCATTCGTATCGTCAAATTTTGGTTCAGTTATAATTTTTCCGTTTTTATTGTAAAAGCCGTGCTTGTTGTCCAGTCTAACTTCTACTATATCATTATATGAATCTTCAATATAGTCAAATTTAGGGTCTATTATAATTTTTCCATCTGTTCCTATAAGTCCAAATTTATCATCTTCGTTAAAAAATTTTATATACCCTTTGTAACAATCAAAAAAATAGTCAAATTTTGGTTTTGCTATAATATATCCATTTTTATCTATAAGTATCCAATTATAATTTGATTCAACCCAAGCAAAACCATTGTGAAAACACCAAGCTTTATCAAATATAGGGTTTATAACAATATTTCCACTTTTGTCTATAAACCCAAATTTTTCGTTTAATTTTATCTTTGCGAGGCCTTCGCTAAAACTCTCTACTTCATCAAATATAGGATTTATAACAATTTCCCCTTTATTGTTTATAAACCCCCATTTTTCATTTAGTTTTATATCTGCAAGTCCTTCGTTAAAATTTCCCGCATAATCAAATTTAGGTTTTATTATAAATTCTCCATTTGTGTCAATAAAGCCCCATTTGTCGTTTATTAAAACCGATATCAAATTTTCGTAAAAACCATTCGTATCGTCAAATTTTGGTTCAGTTATAATTTTTCCGTTTTTGTCAGCGAAACCGTACTTATTACCTATTTGAATAGTTATAAAATTTTCATTAAGGTGACTAATATAGTCATATATTGGGTTTATTATAAAATCTCCATTTTTATTTATTAAGCCCCACTTGCCATTGAGTTTTACTGTTGCTATATCATTGTGAAAAAATAAAACTTCATCAAAAATCGGCCACATCATTTTTTTACCATTTATATTTACAAAACCTTGGTTGTTGTTTAATTTAATCATGGTAGAACCTCGTATTTATGTTGATGATAAGTTTTAAAGATTATTTTACAATAAAATATCAAATCACAATATCAAAATAAAATTTGCTAAAGATTATAAAATAAAGTAAAATCACAGCAAAAAAAGGAAATAAATGATTAGTGTAGAATTGATAGAGCATATTTTTAAAGCTGCTTCTATATCAAGGTGGAATGATTATCCTAGAATGACAAATTTAGTCGAGCTTGATAAACAAGCACATAAATTTATCATTGCTTATTTCATTGCTAAAATGGAAAAAGATGTCAATATGCGTTTTATCATAGAAGCAGGAATTTTTGAGTTTTTAAGTAGGGTGGTAGTGACTGATATACGCCCTGATGTGTATCATGAGATAACGCGTGCAAAAAATGAGCAAGTAAGTGCTTGGGTGTTAAGTAAAATCGCACCAATGATTCAAGATATAGAAAATGGTGAGTTTTTAAAACGCTATGAGCTTTTTTTGCAAGGTAAAGATTGTGCAAAAGAAAGGCTTATTTTAAAAGCTGCTTCGTATTTTGCGACAAGGTGGGAGTTTAATATAGTTTATCAAACTAGTTCATTTTTAAGTGATATTGATGAGATTAAGGCTAAGGTTGAAGAGGAATTAGAAGATTATTATGAGTTAATTGGCGCAAGAAAAATAGCTCTTAATCAAAAAATTTCTAAAATAATCGATCTAAGCGGACGCTTGCGTTTTCAAAAAAGATGGGCACAAACTCCAAGGATTCCAGAAACTGCGGTTTTAGGACATATGCTTGTGGTAGCTATTTTGTCTTATTTTTATTCTTTAGAAGTAAAAGCATGCGATGGTAGGATAGAAAGCAATTTTTATTGTGCTTTGTTTCATGATTTACCCGAAAGTTTAACTAGAGATATTATCTCTCCGGTAAAATATGGCATAGATGGTTTAAATGAAATCATCAATGAGTATGAAATGAAACTTATTAATGAGAAAATTTTACCTTTTATACCACTATCTTTCAGGGAAGAATTTAGTTATATACTTGGTATTAGAGAAGGACAAAATGAAGAAAGTGCCTTTGTAAAAAATGAATTTGAAAATCGTATTTTTAATAACAAGCCAAGTGTTTATAGCGGTAGTTTGGATGCGGTCAATGAGGATCGTTTTAAGGCTATTGATGGAAAGGCTTTGAAGTATTGTGATAAGCTAGCAGCTTTTATAGAAGCGGCTTTATCGATTAGCTATGGAGTAAAGTCTAAAGAGCTTGAAAGCGGTTTTGTGGGAATGTATGAATATTTTAAAACAAATCCGACTATTAATGGGGTAAATTTCTTTAGAATTTGTGAGGATATTAAAGGGTATTTTAAACTTTAAAACCCTCCCCCAGATGACTGCGGCACACACTAAGTCTAAGTGCTCTGCTGTGTTCCCACCCTGAAGCGGTGCTTAAAAATAGCATTGCACAGGTCTAAGAGAAGGCAGTTGAAATAATATCTTAAAATATCTTAAAAAACATTGAGGTGAAGTATGTTGAGTATATTTGCAAATTTTTTATCTAAATTTAGAGAATTTTTTGTTCCTAGTCATCTGTCTTTAGAATTTAGAGCAAAATCTTTTGCGGCTATTATTGTGGCAAATAAAAATATAAAAGCAGAAATTTGGCAAGTTTTAGCTGATATTGCTAGTGAAATTTATCCAAAAGATAAAAGCAGGCAAGCAATTTTGGTGCAAACTTCTAAAGAATATGTAGATAGAGTTTTAAAAAGTGAGCTTAGTTTGGATACTTTACTTAAAAATATTGCTTTGCTTTTGAAAAAAAATCCAAGATATATACAAAAGATAAAATTTGATAAACTTGAGCGTTTAATAGATAAAAATGAAGAAGAATCTTTGGTTCAGCTTAGGGTGTATGAATTTTTTGAGCAAGAGGTAAAATATATCTTAGAGCAAAAAAATATAAATAAAACATGAAAAGCTAAAATTAGCGTTTCATGTTGATTGCTTTTTGTATCATTTGATCGGCTGTTGTGATACTTTTACTACTTGAATCATAAGCTTTTTGTAGAGTGATTAAGTTAGTAAAAGCTACCGATAAATCTACATTAGATTGCTCTAAATAAGAACCTTTAAAAGTTGCTGTGCTGAAATTTCCATTAGCATCAAGTAAAAAAGTTGGATTACCGCTATTTCCTGTTTGCCCATAAAGATTTTCCCCTAGCTTTTCTAAACCTTGTTCGTTTGTAAAATTAAACAAAGCAAGTTTTGCCATAGCTATTTGATCTCCATTGGTAAAAGTGGCGATGATAGTACCATCTGTGTTAATAGAATAATTATTTAAAAACCCCTCGCCCTTACCATCTGTTTGTGTATGCACTGAAGGTTGTTTGTTTTGTAAAGCATGAAGCCCATCATAGCCTGAATTTGGTATATTTGGATCATAATAAGAACCAAGATTTATATTAACCCTTGTGCCATTATTATCTACTGAATTTAAGGTGTTAGATACTAAAGCTCCAGATTCGTTAAAAGTGATTAAACCTTCAGTTGTTCCACCTATTTTATTGCCATCATTATCATACACTTGAGCAACAGCTTTGTATTCTAAATCTGTACCATTTTGCGGTAAAACTCTATCTAATTTAACTTTTACCCAACTAATAGATCCATCAGGATTTATTAATTTTGCAGAAAGTTCTGTGCTATCAGCTACTTCTTTTTCAACGCTTAAGTGAGATGATTCTAATTTGGCTGTTTCTAAATCGACTTTATCTAGTTTTTGATTGTCGATACTAAAAGCTAAATTTTCATCTAAAGTAGCTTGTAATGTTTGACTAGCACCCTTTTCATCAGTGATTTTAAAATATATAGTATCGCCAGGTTTTATACCATAAATTTGTTCTTCTTTTACACTACCTGAAATTTTTACACTACCATCTTCATTTTTACTAAATTCAAATTTAGAAGCATCTACATCTACATTTACTGCTTCTGTTTTGGTGCTTGTGTCTAAATTTCCACTCCAAGTTATATTTTGCGTTGGTTGAGGTGGTAAGTAAAGATTTTTAGGTACAGAAATAGGTCCTTGAGTATTAACTCCGCCCATTTGTAAATTCTGTCCAGGTGTTCCACTCCAAGCTGTAGTGACTTTTTGTCCCATAATCTGACCAAACATATTAGAAACTCTATCACTTAGTTGAATTTCTTGTAATGATGGATTCATAGTTCCAAGTACATAATTTCCATTTGAATCTACTAAAAATCCATTTGCATCAGGTTTAAAAGCACCATTTCTAGTATAATAAACCCCATTGGCATTACTTACACCAAAAAAGCCTTTTCCAGCAATTGCTACATCAAATTCATTATCAGTAGAAACTAACGGACCTTGTTCAAAAATATCATTAGTAGCTCCTGCTACACTACCATAACCAGTTTGACCTTTGTTATATGATTGTGTTGTTATGGTGCTATAAAATACATCTTTAAATGCCACATCAGAGTATTTAAAACCGACTGTATTGACATTGCTTATATTATGAGCGGTATTGTCTATACCATAACTTTGGGATTTTACTCCATTTACTCCATTGTAAAATGCTGTAAACATGATTTTATCCTGTAATCTCTTTAATATCTTCCCATTTAACCCAGCTACCGCCCATACCAACTAGAGCTTCACCTTCTTCAAATTTAACTCCAGTGATAGGATAAGCACCATAAGTTGAATTAACGGTTGTGCCATCTTCACCTATATAGCTTGCTCTTACATAGTATTTTCCAGATGGTACAGGACTTCCACTATCATCTGTTCTATCCCAAACGATTTGTTTCATACCAGCACTCATATCTTTAACACTCATTGTTCTTACAGGATCTCCTGCTTCATTATAAATAGTAAATGTTACAGGTGTGCTGTCTGATTTATAAGCTGAATCAATTTTTGCTGTTTTGATATCAACACTTGGGGTATGTCCTACTATTTTAAATGTTTGATCTTCTCCAACTACTGCTTGAACCGTTTCTTCTTGACCTTTGTCATCTTTTAATTTTATATGTATAGTTTCTCCAGGTTCAGCTATTTCTTTATCTACCTTACCTGTTATATCTAGTTTATCTTCTCCATTTTTCTTAAGTTCAAAACCTTCAATATCAATATCAGTCTTTTTACCTTTTTGTGGTTCTTGTGGTAAATACATATTAATTTGAAATTGTATATCATCATCTGCCACTACAAGGTAATTATCTTTAACTGTTGCAAGCTTTCCAACTGCAGCTAGTGCGCTCATACCTGTGCTTGCTGCAATAGAATTTTGTAGTTTTGTCATCGCAGTTACAAGTTGAGTCATGGTTTTATTAGTATTATCTTGCATTTCAAGTGCTGAAAGTTGTGCTGTTTGGGTAAGCATTTTTTCAGTATCCATAGGATCTGTTGGATCTTGATGTTGGAGTTCTATTAAAAGAAGCTTTAAAAACGCATCCTTGTCAAGTTCTGCCCCAGGGTTGTAAATCAACCCACTATCACCTTCACCGGCTCTAGTACTTCCTTTGGCATTTGGCATATCTTTAGTATTAAGCGTTGCTAAAGGACCTTGAAGGGTTTGTGTGTTTATATTTGACATAAAAATCCTTTTTTATATATTTTTAAAGCTCAAAGCAAAAAATATTCCATTTAAAAATATTTTGCTAAAACCATTTCTAAGCTCGGTTTTTCTTGAATTTCTTTTTCAAAATTCACCTTATCTTCTTTGCTATTGTTGTTTTTTTGTCTTTGCGGATTGCTTTGTTCTTTTCTTTCTTGATTACTAAAATTCATTTCTAAATTTGTAAATCCCATATTTACAAGAGCATTTTTAAATTCAGCTTGATGTTGTATGAAAAGATTTAAGGTATTTTGATTAGAGTTAAAGCTAATATTTAAATTTGAACCCCTTTGGACTAAAGTTACTTCTACTTCTCCAAGATTATGTGGATTAAGAGTTATACTAAAGCGAGTTATAGGTGCTTTGTAGCTTTCTAGTTTTTCTTTAAATTCTTGGGCAAAATCATTAAAAGTTTCTTTCATAGGAATATTTTGATTTTTTATAAAATTATTAGAAACCCTATTCATTTCCCTTACATAAGAATTTAAATTTTCTTCACTATGATCATTTTCATCTTTTGAAAACTCTTTTGTGTGTTTAAAAATATCACTAAAATTATCTATATTTTGATTATTTTTATCTATTTTTAAATGTTTATCTTGAGGGGCAAATTGATTTTCTAAGTTAATTTTTAAATCTTGATTTTGATTTTGTATATTTTGAGTATTTTTTATATTTGTTAATTCAGTTTTTAAATCTTTTGAATTTTCTAAAACAGAACTTATTTTTTTACTAAAGCTATCTTCGCTAATAGTTAGTTTTTCATTCTTTAATATTTCTTTAAAATCTAGCTTTTCTTTTTCTTTAATATCTTTTTTTAGGTTTGTGTTTTGAGTAAGATTAATTAACTCAATATCACTTAGTTTTTCATTGAATTTTGTTGTTGTATTTTGGATATTTTTTGCGTTTTTTATTTCTTTTTCATCTTGAATTTGAATTTTTTCTACTAATTTTTCTTTAAAATCTATGTTTTGAATGTTTTCTTTTGCTTGTGTTTTTATATCTTTTTTTGGAAGTTCTATATTTTTTAAAGCAGAAGAAAGCAAAGACACACCTTCGTTTTCTTTGCTTTTTATATTTTTGCTTGTATTTGGTTCTTCTTTTAAAAGCTTGGTAATTTTTTGATTGATTAAATCTTGAAAAACATTAGTATTATTATTTTGTTTTGGTATTTCAAAAAAACCTTTTTTATCAAGATTTGGAAAGGCTTCTTTTAAATCTTTAATTTGTTCAAATTTTATATTTTTGATGTTTAATCCAAGCTCTTTTGCCACATTAAAAAGCTCATTAATATTTTTTATATTTTTTAGCTTGTGTAGATTTTTTTCAAGAGCTAAAATAGCAGTATTATCTTGGACAAGTTTGTTTAGTTTTATATCCTTGCTATCGCTTTGTAAAACCTCCAATAAAGAAAGAATTTGCATAAAATTTGCACCCTCAAAAAGCTTCAAAGCATCTTTTTCATCCAGCGGTATTTTATCTTTGACATCATCTTTTAAAATTTTATCATTAACTTTATCATCTTTTTGTGGAGTCTTGAAATCTTTTGGTAAACTTCCATCTTTTTCATTTATTGCTTGCAATAAGGAATTTAAAAATTCCTCGCCATCACTTTGTGAGCTAGTGTTTTCTTTACTTAGGTTTTCATTTTGTGGAGTGATGCTTAGTAAGTTTAAAGCATCACTAGCTTGGATATTAGACATTAATTAACCTACTAAAAAATTATTTTTTGCTAAATTTGGAAATAAATTTTGTAATTGTGCTGCACAATCAAGTTTTAAATTTTCATGAGTAAGATTAAAATTTTTAAATATTACTAATAATTCTTCTATGTTTTTAGCATTTAAAACCGCATTTTCATTTTGAGCATCATCTAAAATTTCACTTACTTTACTTGAAAGTTTTGCATAATTTAATTCTTTTTCTTCATTTGAATTTATAACTTCTAAATAATTTAAAAGTTCCATAAAATGCTTACTATTTAAAACTGAAGTTCCTTGTTTTTCTAAGTTAGCGTTAAAGATTTGAGTATTTAGGTTTGACATATTTTTCTCCTTAAAAATAATTCTTACTCAAGACAAAAGCAACAAGTGTTCCAATTTTTAAATCTTAATTTTTAAGCATTTTTTTTATATAATATTAGATTTTAAATTTAAGACTTTGGAGAAAAACTTGGATAATATTAGAAATATAGCTGTTATAGCTCATGTTGATCATGGTAAAACAACAATGGTAGATGAGCTTTTAAAACAATCAGGAACTTTTAATGAGCGTGAACAAATAGCTGAGCGTGTAATGGATAGTAATGATATAGAAAAAGAAAGAGGTATCACTATACTTTCTAAAAATACTGCTATTAATTATAAAGGCACAAAAATAAATATCATAGACACTCCAGGCCATGCTGATTTTGGTGGTGAAGTTGAGCGTGTGTTAAAAATGGTTGATGGGGTTTTGCTTTTAGTTGATGCACAAGAAGGGGTTATGCCTCAAACTAAATTTGTGGTAAAAAAGGCTTTATCTTTAGGGCTTAAACCTATTGTTGTTATTAATAAAATCGACAAGCCAGCTGCTGATCCTGAAAGAGTAATCAATGAAATTTTTGATCTTTTTGTGGCTTTAGAGGCAAATGATGAACAACTTGATTTTGCAGTAGTATATGCAGCTGCTAAAAATGGTTATGCAAAACTTGCACTTGAAGATGAAAGCACTAACATGGAACCATTGTTTAAGACTATACTTGAGCGTGTGCCTGCTCCAAGTGGTAGTGATGAAAATCCTTTACAGCTTCAAGTTTTTACTCTAGGTTATGATAATTTCGTTGGTAAGATAGGGATTGCAAGAATTTTTAATGGTAAAGTAAAGAAAAATCAAAATGTTATGCTTGCTAAAGCAGATGGCTCTAAAATCAATGGAAGAATTTCAAAGCTTATTGGTTTTATGGGTCTAGAAAAAATGGACATTGAAGAAGCAGGGACAGGCGATATTGTAGCGATTGCAGGTTTTGAAGCTTTAGATGTAGGAGATAGTGTGGTAGATCCAAATAACCCTATGCCGCTTGATCCTTTACACATAGAAGAGCCAACTTTAAGTATAGTATTTTCAGTAAATGATGGTCCTTTAGCGGGTACTGAAGGTAAACATGTAACTTCAAATAAAATCGCAGAACGCTTAGAAGCTGAAATGAAAACTAATATTGCTATGAAATATGAAAGCACAGGCGAAGGTAAATTTAAAGTAAGTGGAAGAGGTGAACTTCAAATAACTATTTTAGCCGAAAATATGCGTAGAGAAGGTTTTGAGTTTTGTATGGGTAGACCTGAAGTTATCGTTAAGGTAGAAGATGGTGTTAAAACAGAGCCGTTTGAGCATTTAGTGATTGATGTGCCTGATGATTTTACCGGAGTAGTGATTGAAAAACTAGGTAAAAGAAAAGCTGAAATGAAAACTATGACACCAACTGGAGATGGTCAAACAAGACTTGAGTTTGAAATTCCTGCGCGTGGGCTTATAGGATTTAGATCACAATTTTTAACAGATACTAAAGGCGAAGGTGTTATGAACCATAGCTTTTTAGAGTTTCGTCCATTTAGTGGAGCAGTTGAAAAAAGAAATAATGGCGCGTTAATTTCTATGGAAAATGGTGTTGCACTAGGATATTCTTTATTTAACTTACAAGATAGAGGGGTATTATTCATTGATCCTCAAACAAAAGTATATACAGGTATGATTATAGGTGAGCATTCACGCCCAAATGATTTAGATGTTAATCCTATTAAAGGTAAAAATTTAACTAATGTTAGAGCAAGTGGTAGTGATGATGCGATTAAGCTTGTACCACCTAGAAAATTAAGCCTTGAAAGAGCGTTAGAGTGGATAGAAGAAGATGAACTTGTAGAGGTTACTCCACAAAATATTAGAGTTAGAAAAAGATATCTTGATCCTACTCAAAGAAAAAGAATGGAAAAGGCTAAGTCTTAATGGATTTTGAAGCCATAAGACAAGCTTTAAATAAAAGACTCAAAGCTTTACAAATTTTAGCATTTGCTGAAGCTTTGGTTATATTTTTTCTTGCTTTTCAATTTAGCAAGGATGTGATTATAGCTTTGTTTTTTGCTGTTTTAGCAGGAGTTTTGTTTTTTAGAATTTTAGGAAGAAAGCTTATGTGGGGACGCAATGAGCTTGTATTTAAAATGTGTGAAGAATTTTTAAAGCAAAACAATGCTAAATTTGACAAACAAGGCTTTTATCAGAAAGATTTTGAAAAAATTGCTTTTGACTTTTCTTTAAAAACTTATCATTCTCAAAATTCTTTTATTTTTGATGATTTTATTCTTTATGATGTGAAATTTAAAGATGAATTTGGGAATTTCTTTTGTGGAATTTTGCTTTATAGTAAGAAATTAAAAGAAGATATTAGCTCAAGTGAAAGTATTTTTGAAAAAGTAAAGGATAAAGAATTTTCTACACAAAGAGTTTTGAAAAAAGATGATTATTTACTCATAGCAAGTTTGAAAAATCCTTTTTTTGCTGATTTAAAAATTTCAAGTGAGTTAAATTTTAAACTTTTTAGAGCTAATTTAGAAAAAATTCAAACTTTTATACATGATTAAGTTTAGCTTACTTAATCATTTTGTTCTAAATTATTAATTTCTTGTATTTTCAAATTCTCATTTTTTCCCATTAAATTTTGTATGATTTGAATTTGCTCTTTAGAGGCATAGCTCATATCTTTTAAAACTATCCAAGTGATTTTTTGATTACAAGGCTTGTTGAGTTTGTTTTTAAAGATGTAAAAAGATTGAAGATTATTTGGTAATAACTCATTAGCGCTTAAGCTTTGAACATAAAGCTTATCGCCTTCTTTTTTAGGAAAAGCACGGATGATTTTTTTAATAAAAGGATTTTCCGCGCCTTCTTGTAAAAACAGCACAACCACTACTATATCGCCTTTTTGACTTACATGGCTAAAATGAATTTCTAAAGGATAAGATTTTTTATCAATAGAAATCTTTGATGGGCTATGAAAGTGAAAATGCGATAAATTATAAGCTGTATTATCTAGCACGATATGGCTTCCATTGCTTGCAAAATACATTTTTATGGTATAACCATCATTTATTAAACCAAAAGAATCATTTGAGTAGTTAAATTCTAAAGAATGATTTTTGTTTGTAGCCTTTTTACTATTTATATTGATAAAATCTTGATTTAAACCACTTTCACAATAAATCCAGTTTTTATCTAAATTTTTCCATTTGTCTTTGTCTATGAAATTTCCATGTGAGGCATTTTGAGGCATTTGCTCATAGGCAAAAAGCATGCTAGTAGTAAATAAACCAAAAAGTATTCTTTTAAAACTCATAATATTCCTTTTTTAATATAATTATAAAAAAATAAATCCTACAAGAAGCTTATGTTTAAAAATAATTATATTAAAATTAAATATTTTAAAGAAATTACAGATAATATTAAGGATAAATTGATCGATATATGGGAGGATAGTGTGAAACATTCCCATGATTTTTTATCTGATTTTGATAGAGAAAAGATTAAAAATGATCTTTTAAATTCTCAAGTATTCTTTAGTTTAAATTATTTGATTTGTTATGATAAAGACAAAATGATTGGATTTTTAGCATTTGTGGATGATAAAATTGAAATGTTGTTTTTAAGTTCAAAATATTTTAACAAAGGTATAGACACTACTTTAATATCTAAAGCCATAAATGATTATCATTTGAAATATGTTGAAGTAAATAAAGATAATTATAAGGCGTATAAATTTTTATCAGAAAAATGGTTTTTTACAAGAGGGTGAATATAAAGATGAATATGATTTTATTGTTTTAAAAATGAAATTTTAACTATTCTTTGCCATCTTTGATAGGCACAAAAAGACATTCATCTAAAACTTCTTTGCTAATCTCGCCATCTTTTTTGGTAAATTTAGTGATGAATTGTTGATTTCCTATAAGTAAAGGAGCTACCAAAATTCCGTTATTTTCAAGTTGATCAAATAATACATTTGGAATATGCTCTATATAAGCTGAGAGTAAAATTCTATCATAAGGTGCATAATTTTTCCAGCCATTTTGCCCATCATCAAATTTTACATGAATATTAGCATAGTTTAGTTTTTTAAATTTTTCTATAGCACTAATTGCAAGTTTTTCGATGCGTTCTATGGTAAAAACTCTTCTAATAAGCTTACTTAAAATCGCAGCTTGATACCCGCTACCACAACCTATTTCTAAAACACTATCAGCTTCTTTAAAATCAAGCGCCATAGTCATTTTGGCCACAGTTAAAGGTGAGCTTATCCATTGATTACCCATTAAAGGAAGTGCATCAAGTCTATAAGCATGCATTTTTAAAGGTGAAAAAATTTCTCTTGGAGTAGAACAAAAAGCTTCAAATAATTCTTCATTAATGAAAGTGTTTTTGCGAATTTCTTCTGCCATAGTTTGACATTGTTTTTGTTCAAATATATGAATCAATAAGCACTCCTTGATAAAAAGTGTTATTTTATCTTAAATTTTATTTATCTAGCTTTAAAGTCTTTAAGGCGTAAAAACGCCTTAAAGACTAATCAAGCGTATAAAGGATGTTTGATCCATCTTGATAAGATAAGATGTGCATTTTACCATCTTTGAAGAATAAGCTTCTTGCGTTAGTTATATTTTCTGGATACGAAATAGTTTTTACAACTTCTTCTTTGTCTAGATCAATTACAGCAATAACATTATGCTTTTTACTTAATGCATAAATTTTACCATTTTTAAAAGCCATTGAAGTTATATAAAGATCGCCCAAAGTTTTTCCTTCTTTTAACTCAGCTTTAGGAGTAAATTCAGCTGAAAGAACTCTATCTGCTAAAGAAATTTTAGAAATTACAAAAGTTTTAGCATCCTTATTGTTTGGAACGGTAGCAAGATACATGTATTTTCCGTCAGTAGTTGTGCTTAAAACATGATGGAATTTAGCTCTAACTGTGTCAATTCTACCACGACCAAGGTTTTCACCTTGTCCTTCAAAATTATTTGCCCCTCTAATAAAATCAGCATATTGTAAAGCTTCATCTGCATTAGGATTTTGAGCAAATCTTAAGAAAGTTTTATTAGAGCCCATTAAGATGTATTTGTTGTCCAAATAAGGAATAATTCCTATGATAGGATTAATTGTGGCTGAAAAATATGGGTCTAATAGAAAATCTGTTTTAGTACTAAAATTATCATCTAGGAAAAATACTTCCCATTTTGAACTTGCGACATATTCTCCATTGATATAATCAAGTGTATTGATAGCTTTAGGAAAATCAATTTTTGTTTCATTTACGATTTTTAGATTATCATCGATATTTGTAAATGGAGCGTTACTGATATTATTATCAAATTCAATACCTAGTTTTTCATTAGCAGGAGCAAAAGCAAAATCAGGTTCTTTAACATCGCGTTTTCCTAAGAAAGAAATGCTTTTCCAACTTTTATTCCAGCCTGAATCATCCCAAATAATATATTTTGGATTTAAACTAAAACGAACTGGATCACCTTGTCCGCTATATGGGATAGGACCAGTGCTTACGAAAGCTTGGAAGACATTTGAAGCTACGATAAAAGCAACAATAACCATAGCAGCTAGGTTAAATTTAGTTAATTTTCTAAAACTAACTCCTTCCATTTCTTTTTCAAAGGAGCCAAATTTTGGAGCAAAAGCAAAAATTACACCAAGTAATAAAACTACAGCCCAAAATACTACTTCAGCCCAAAAATAAGTATGCAAACCAAAAATAGGCAAACCAAAACCTTGATCAAGATCACGATGTGCATGTCCGCTTATATGATTAAATGATTGCCATAAACCAAATGCAGTTGCAATTAAAAGAAAAGCTAAGAACTTACCTTTCATACCATAACGCACAATAAATAAAGCTGCAACACCAATGAAAATCATTGATTCTCTTTGGCCCCAACAAGAAGTACAAGGGCTATCACCTAGCATATAACCAAAAATCAAATTTGCAATTCCAACAGGCATTAAAATGATTAAAAAACCTGCCAAGCACATTAAAAAATAAAAAAATTTAGTTTTGTTAATATCACACATATTTGCCACCTTATAGATTCATTAGGCCTAAGATTGCGCCTGATTTGCGACCTAAATAGTCAAATACCATAATAGCCCATGAAATTACAAGTATAGAAAAAGCTAGTTTTTCTTTTTCAGGCTTAATTATCATGAGAACTATGGCAATAAAGACTAGCAAAAGTTCTAAAAACTCCATAATTACCCCTTTACTAATAAAATAAAATGGCGAATTTTACAATAATGAAATAAATAAAAATAAAATATTAAATAAAAAGAGAATTTTAGTTTAAAAAAATGTAAAATATGGGTAGTTTTGTGACTTAAAAGTCATCAAAACTCAAACTCCCTTTAGAATAGTTTGTAACCTTGCTTTCAAAGAAATTGCTTTTTTGATCATTAAATTTAGAAAAATCATCTACCCATTTAATAGGATGTTTTGCATTATAAATTTTATCAAGATTAATAGCTATTAGTCTTTGATCAACAAGATAGTGAATGTACTCTTCTATAATATCGTCTGTAAAACCCATGATTTGATTTTGAGTGATGTATTTACCCCATTTGATCTCAAGTTCACCTGCTTTTTTAAACATATCATAAATTTTGTTTATATTGATATCATTAAACAAATCAGGTCTTTCTTTACGCACAGAATTAATCATATTTTGAAATAATAATAAATGAGTAATTTCATCTCTTTGTATAAAGCGTATCATTTGTGCTGAACCTAGCATTTTTCCTGCACGCGCTAAAGCATAAATAGCAGTAAAACCACTATAAAAATACACTCCTTCTAGAATTTGATTTGCTACCATTGCAAGTAAAAGTTTATTATCATCTACTTCGCCAGCTAATTCTTCATAAATACTTGAAATGAAATCATTTTTTTCTCTTAAAGTCTCATCATGTTTTTCCATTTCATAAATTAAGTCTGTATTTTCACAGATTGCTTCAACCATCACTGCATAAGATTTTGAGTGATTTGCTTCTTCATAAGCTTGTCTTGCTAAAACCGCATTGATTTCAGGTGCTGTGATATAAGGGTTGATATTATCAGCAAGATTGTTTGTTTGAAAACTATCCATTGAGATAAGTTGAGACCAAACTAGATCATACATTCTTTTTTCTGCTACGGTTAGATTGCAACGATAATCTAGTGCATCTTTTGTTGTATCTACTTCTTTTGGAAACCAAGTATTTGCTTCCATTAAATCCCAAAGTTTTAAAGCCCATGTGTATTTTGCTTTAGTAAAATTTAAAATACCATGTGGGTTGCCGTTAAATACTTTTCTATCATTTAAAGTTTCATTTGATTTTGGATTATAAATTCTTTTTCTATTCATTTTTCCACCTTTGTTACAATAGCGCTTTGGCTTAAAATATCATGCAAGGCTAAGGTATCCTTTCTTAAAAAGCTTACCAAAAAGCCAATCAACAAGCCAAAGCTTATAATGAAAATTACATAGCGTAGGATTATTCTAAAAAAATTAAGTTTGTGTCCATTTTTAATATCAATCAAGTATAAATCATAAGCTTTAAGTCCAGGACTTTGAGCTTTTTTTACTAAAAATAATGCTTGTAAAAATCCAAAAAGCAATGGGCACAAAAAAATTATAAGTTGATTGTTTAAAAAAGCTTCTTTAGAGCCAAGAGTAAAATAAAACAAATACAAAATGGGCACATAAAGCAAAAATAGATCAATCAAAAAGGCTTTAAATCTTAAAAAGCGAGTGGCTATTTTTGCTTTAGTTTTCATTAGTTACCACGACTACCAGGTTTGATAGCTTTAGTGCCTTTTTCACAAAGTGGGCAAGTATTTGCATCATAAATATCAAATTCAAAATTTCCTAGTGCAAAAAGTGGTAAATTTTGTGGTAATTTTGCATTTTCTTTTCTTGGATTGTTTAAATTTTTTACAGCACAAAAACCACGATTTGCTAAAGCTGCAAAACCTACTACTTCTCCACCTAAATTCTCGATGATTTTTGCACTCTCAAGTGCTGAGCCACCTGTTGTAATAATATCTTCACAAACGATAAATTTTTCACCTTTTTTTACTTCAAAACCGCGTCTAAGACTCATCACTCCTTCTACGCGTTCAGTAAAAATAAAGCGTTTGTTGCAAGCTCTAGCAAGTTCATAACCTGCTAAAATTCCACCCAAGGCAGGCGAGCAAATACTATCAAATTCAATATTAAAACTAGCAATAACTTTTGCAAGCTCATCACAAAGCTCACCTGCTAGTTTTGGATTTTCTAAAACTTTAGCACTTTGAAGGTAAAACTCAGAGTGTTTCCCTGAGCTAAGTAAAAAATGTCCTTGTAGGTATGCTCCACAATCTTTATAAATTTGTTCTAAGTTCATTTTTAAACCTTTAAAAGTTCCGCTTCTTTGTTTTTAACTAACTCATCTACTTTTGCTGTATAATTATCGGTTTGTTTTTGTACTTCATCATAAGCTTTTTTAGCTTCATCTTCTGAGATTGCTTTATCTTTTTCTAGTTTTTTTACCGCATCATTTGCATCTTTTCTAATATTTCTAATAGCAACTTTAGCCTTTTCGCCCATAGCTTTAGCATTTTTAGCATTTTCTTCTCTTTGTTCTCTTGTCATAGGAGGAAAAAATAATTTAACACTTTCGCCATCATTGTTCGGATTTACTCCAATGTTTGCCGCAGCTATAGCACTTTCTATGGCTTTTAGCATTGATTTTTCCCAAGGAGTAATGCTAATAGTTGAAGCATCGGTTGCTAAAACTGTTGCTACTTGATTTAATGGAGTTGCACTACCATAATAATCTACATGAATATGATCAAGTATATTTATATTTACTTTGCCAGTTCTTATGGTAGTAAAATCTTTTTTTAAGGCCTCTAAGCTTTTGTCTGATTGTTGTTTTTGCTTGGTATAAATTTCATTTAGCATGGTATTTCCTTTTTTTATTTGCTAGTATTACTTTCGCTAATTGGAGCACTTGGTGCAACTGGAATGCTAGTTGTGTTTGTTTCAGGTGCCTTTGGTAAAATTTGTTCTGCTTTTTCAGCAAGTGAGTTAGAATTAGCATTATTATACATATAACTTAGAGCAATTGTATTAGCGATAAGTAAAACACCCATCACAAAAGTAAATTTAGCTAAAAACCCTGCAGGACCCTTTGCTCCAAACAAGCTTTCATTACTTCCGCTATATGCTCCAAGTCCTATACTTGAGCTTTTTTGTAATAAAACAGCAATACAAATAATCACAACAATTGCAAATTGCAAAATAATTAAAAGAGTAGTCATGAATTTTCCTTATTGAAAATAAAATGAGTATTTTAACTTAAAAAGTTTGATAAAAACTTGAAAGAGGTAAAGAAAATTTGCGAGAATTTTTCTCGCAAATTTTTATCTGCTATTAAAGCTTCTTAAAATATTAAGAAGAGAGATGAAAAGATTGATAAAATCAAGATAAAGTGCAACTGCACCTTCAATTGGTGTTTCATAATTTCCTCTAATGATGTTTTGAGTATCATAAAGAATGTAAAAAGAAAATAAAATTGCACCAATACCAGAAATTGCTAAGCTTAAAAGTGAACTTTGAAAAAAGATATTAATTAAAGAAGCTACTACGATAACAATTAAAACTATAAAAAGCATTTTTCCCATCATAGTAAAATCTCTTTTTGTATTCATAGCAAAAACGCTTAAAGCACCAAAAGCCACTGTTGTTAAAGCAAAAGCTTGAGCAATAATGCTAGCTCCTGCAGGAAGTGCTAAAACAGAATATAAAAGTGGTGTTAAAGTAAGTCCTGAAACAAAAGTAAAGGCAAAAAGTAAAACTAAATTAAGCGGAGCTTCTCTTTTTTTCCATTGTAATGCAAATAACAAGCCAATTTCTACGATAAATAAAATCCAAAAAGTTGCTTGAGATTGTGCAAATAAATGTGCTAAGGCAAAAATTCCTATGTAAGCACCTGCTGTTGCAGCTAATAATGAAGCAGCAAAAAGCTGATAAGTTTGTTTTATAAAAATGCTCAAATCACTTCTAGCATAACCTTCAAATTCTTGAGTTTTAGAGTTAGAATAATCTCTATCATAAAGACTCATTAAAATCCTCCAATAATTTTTAAAAATTAAAATTTACAAAAAAAAGATAAATAAAAGATTAAAATTGTATAAAAATATAACAAAAAATAAATTTATAGATTTATTTTAAGTAAAAATAATTTAGTATAATGCTTTATTAAAATGCAAAAAAGGACTTTTTTTTGAAAGACTTGATCGAGGGTGCTTTAAAATTTATGCAAGAAGATTTTAAAGAGCATGCAGAACTTTTTGAAAGTTTAAAAAATAAACAAAATCCCCACACGCTTTTTATAGGATGTGCTGATTCAAGAGTTATACCAAATTTAATTACTAATACAGGTCCAGGAGAGCTTTTTGTTGTAAGAAATATAGGCAATATAGTTCCACCTTATAGAGTAGGAGATGATTTTTTGGCAACTACTTCAGCTATTGAGTATGCTTTTAGTTCTTTACATATAAAAAATATCATAGTTTGCGGACATAGTAATTGTGGTGGCTGTGCGGCTTTATATGCAAATGAAAATGAGCTAAAGAGTATGCCGAATGTGAGAAAATGGCTTACCTTGCTCGAGCCTATTAAAAATAAGGTTTTAAAAGTTGCAGGCAGTGATTTAGCCATGCGATCTTGGATGACTGAAAAAATGAACTTGGTTAATTCTTTGCAAAATTTATTAACCTATCCAGGTATAGAAGAAGCTTTAAATAAAAAAGAAATAGAACTTCATGCTTGGTATTACATCATAGAAACGGGTGAAATTTATGAGTATGATTTTAATTTTGAAAATTTTGTTTTAATACAAGAGAGGATGAAAAAAGTATGAAAAAGATTGTTAATATTATTTTATTATTTTTATTTATCAGCACTTTGAATGCACAGGAAAAAAATGCTTTAGAGGATAAGAATAGTATTTTTGCTTTGGTACAAGATTATATAGAGCTTAATTTACTTTTGGAAAGTTTTAAAACCGGTGATACAAATAGCACCGAATTTCAAGATAATATCAAAGAAATAGAAAAACAAAAAACAGCTCTTTTGACTACTTTACCTTTAAAAATGGTATCTCAAAAGATTGATGATAAAGAAGCAAAAGATTTTTTAAAAACTAAGAATGCTTTACAAAAAAGTGTTGAAAATGCCCAAGCTAAAAAAAGATATTATGATTATGTGGATAATAAAATCAAACTTTTAAATTTAACCTCTGCAGAACATTTTTATCTTTGTATATTTGAATTAGAAAAAGTTTTTATAGAAGGCGCTCAAAGTCAAAAAATAAAAAAAATTATTGATGAAAGCATTGACTCATTAAAAGAAGATATAGTTTTTAATTTTGCTTTAGATAAAGAGAAAATTAATGATATTACTCAACTTAGAACTTTAGAGCTTAGTGAAAATAATTTAAGAAATACCATCAAGTCATATAATGAAATTTTGGTATATCTAAGAAATAATGCAAATTTGCTTGAAACTAATTTTTTATTTACGGGCTTGGGCTTGCAAAATGCCATTAATTATATTAATAAACAAACCTCTATTAGTAGTGTAAATGTTGGAAAAATAGTTATTTCTATTATTGTCATTGTTTTGTTTTATTCTTTGAAATTTTATCTTGCAAAAATTTTGTATTTTGTATTGATACATTTATTTGGAAAAAATTCAGAAAATGTAGAAATAAAAACTCACTTTTTAGAAAAGCTCCAAGGACCAGTGGGTTGGTTTTTGTTTGCTTATGCTATTGGAATTTGTTTTACTATTTTTTACTATCCTGCACCTGTAGATATAAGAATTAGTAATATTTTATCAATTGTTTATGTTATTTTAACTGCTTGGCTTGTGATAAATATTTTTGATAGTTATGGTATGGTAATTGTGGCAAAGCTTGCTGAAAAAAGTGGCAAACGCGAAGTGGTTAATTTAATTATTAAAATTTTATATTTTATTATTATAGTAATAGCTGTTTTATTTGTTTTATCACATTTAGGATTTAATATTTCAGCATTGATTGCATCTTTAGGTATTGGTGGTTTGGCTGTGGCATTGGCAGCTAAGGATATTATTGCAAATTTCTTTGCTTCTGTGCTTTTGCTTTTTGATAACAGCTTTAATCAAGGCGATTGGGTTGAAATTTCAGGTATAGAAGGAACTATAGTAGAAATTGGGCTTAGAAAAACTACTATTAGAACTTTTGATAATTCTTTGGTATTTTTACCAAATTCAACTATTATGGGAACTAATATAAAAAATTGGAGTAAAAGAAAAATAGGACGCCATGTAAAATTATTTATAGGTGTAACTTATGATGCAAGACCTGAACAACTTGAGCAATGTGTAGAAGATATAAGATATTTATTAGCTACTAGTCCTTTAATAGCCCAAGTTGATGATAGTGCGCTAAATCATGGTGGAACCCGCGCTAGATATAGACAAAATTTAGTTTCAGTGAATGATTTAGAAGGATATAAAAATAATACTTATGTGGCTGTGAGTGGCTTTAGCGCAAGTTCTATTGATATAGAAGTATATTTTTATACTAAAGCAGTTGATGCTGCAGGTTTTAGAGAAGCACGACAAAGTATTTTACTTGAATTAATGAAGATTGTCGAAAGAAATAAACTAAGTTTTGCATTTCCTTCACAAAGTCTTTATATAGAAAAAATCAATAAAGACGATAAAGAAGAGTTATTATCTTAATAAGCTCTTCTTTGATCATCACACTCTACTATAATTTTTTCAGCAATGATAATGCTTCCATTTTTACTACCTTTAACTTTAACAAGACTTCCTTTTTTTAGATCTTGTGCATTGGCTTGTTTTTTATTGCTACCAAAAATTCCGCAGTTATAAATATCTATATGTGTTTGGGGTAAAATGGTAATAATTAAGTTATTATCAAAACTTGTTTGAATACTTATTGTATGTGTAGTAGTGTTTTTTAAAATACCTTGAATTTTATAAGCAAATGCAAAAGTGCTAATGCAAATTAATATAAGAAAAAAACGCATTAAAATAACTCCTTTTTAGGAGTTATTTTGCTTAATAAGCTCTTTTTTTGCATTCTATTTTAATTTCTTTAGCGGTTATATTTTGAATTTGATTTGGCGTTTGTGGATTTGGTGTTGTTTGAGCATAGCCATGAAAAACTTCAGCTTCTATAAAAGTTCCTACTTTTAAATCTCTAAAAGTGCCATATTTATCCATACCAAAAATACCGCAATCATCCATATCAATTTCTGTATTTGGTAGAATTTTTATATTCATTTTTTCTCCATAGGTAGTATCGATTAAAATAGTCTTTGCGCCATCATTTACATCTACTATCACACCATAAATTCCATCTGCATAAGCAAGACTTGAAAGACTTAAAATTGTTAATAATGCAGCGATTTTCTTTTTCATTTTTTCTCCTTTATTTTTATGTAAGAATTATATAATTTTTTGAGTGAAGCAAGAGTGAATTTAGATATAATTTGAAAAATTTACCAAAAAGAGGATACCCATGAAAGGATTTTTACATTATTTTTTTATTGTTTTGCTTGCAAGCTTGTTGTTTGCATGTTCTAAAAATGAAGATAAGAATTCTATTATAAGATCTTATGGTTTTAATGAAAATACGCATAGTATTTTTATAGAATTTAATACCAATATCATTACAGAAAACATAGGTGTTGTAAAAGAAAGAGAAATTGTTATTAATAATCAAAAAATAAAAGCAAAGTATGAACTTGAAACTTCCACAAGATTAAACATATACACTTCTTTAAAAGCAAATCAAAATTATGATATTTTTATAGACTTAAATGATATTGTAGCTGATGAAAAAGTACAATTAAAAGTAAAAACTCCTTTTGAAAAACTAGATGTCAAAGGATATTTTCAAAATATATCAAATGATGAGAGTGTGTTGATTTTAAATGTTCAAAGTTTTTATGCTTTTGATAAAGATGAGTTGTTAAAAGCTGTAAAAATTAATGCACAAGAAAAAGAAATTCAAATAGATAAAATTATCATCCAAGATGATATAGCAAGTGTGTATTCTAAGCCATTAAAAATTAAAAATACAAACACTAATATAAAAGTAGTTTTTGATAAAGAAATTTTAGGTTTAGAGAAAAATATAGATTTAGAATATATTTTACTTGCAAAGAACGAATTTGTATTTCAAAATGCAAATATAATCAATAAAAACATAGAATTACTTTTTTCTCAAAGTATTTCGCAAGATCAAAATTTAAAAGAGTTGATTTTTATTACACCCAAAGTAGATTTTAAAGCATTGGTATTTGGGAATAAAATCAAGCTTACAGGAAATTTTACTCCAAATAAAACTTATGAAATTCAACTTGCTCAAGGGATTAAAAGCGCTGATGGAATTAGTACAAAAGAAAGCTATAAAACTCAAGTGAGCTTAAAAGACTATGAGCCTGCTATAAGTTTTACAAATCAAGGGGTATTTTTATCTAGCAAAGCGAGTAAAAAAATAGCTTTTAAAAGTTTAAATATTAAAAAGATCCATTTAGAAGTTCATCAGGTATTTTCAAATAATTTAAGTGAATATTTAAGATATAAAAATCTTCAAGGTGCTAAAAATTTAAGTGATTATGATAGTGATATTTTTTCAGAGAGTGATTATACTAGTGAAGTAGTATTAAAAAAAGACTTTGATATTAAAAATGTTAAAAATCAATGGCAAGAAAATGAGATAGCTTTAGATGGTTTAAAAGATTTAAGTGGTGTGTTTATAGTTAAGCTTTATTTTAAAGAAGAAGATATTGATTATGTTTTTGATGAGGGTATGGAGAGTTGGAAAAAGCAAAGATTTTTCGATCAAAAAGCAAAGATTAGTAAAAATTTGATTTTTTCAGATATAGCTTTAATTGCTCAAAATTTAAATAAAAAACTTTTTGTCGATGTAAGAGATTTTACCACACAAAAGGCTTTAGGTGGGGTTAGGGTTGATATAATTAGCAAAAGCAATCAAATTTTAGCTTCTAAGACAAGCGATGATAATGGTTTGGCTGTTTTTGATGATATTGATGAGTCAAGAGCTTTATTTATCATTGCTTCAAAAGATAAGCAAGCTTCTATTTTACGCTTAAGTTCGCCTTTATTATATGATGGTTTTGATGTAGATGGTTTAGAGCAAAATTCTCAAAACAAAGTGTTTATTTACACAGAAAGAGGGGTTTATAGACCAGGTGATGATATACATTTAACTATGGTTGCAAGAAATGATAAAGGAGCTGTTAATCACCCTATATTTTTGAGTTTTTTTGATCCACGCAATAAAAAGTTTTTAGATAAAATTAAACTTGATCCTTTGAGTAATGGAACTTTTTATAAAAAGATTTCACTTGATCAACAAGCTTTAAGTGGAGTGTATTTAGCTAGAGTAGAATTTGCAAATGCTATTTTTGATAAAGAAATTTTAGTGCAAAATATAGTGCCAAATCGTATAAAAGTATCTATACAAGCTCCAAAAAGTATAAAAGAAAATGAAAAATTAGATTTTAATATTAGCTCAAAATATCTTTTTGGAACACCAGCAAGTAATTTACAATATCAAGCTGATTTATTTGTAAGTAAAAAAGAATATAAAAATTCAAAATATCCAGAATATATTTTTTCAAATCCTAGTGTTTTAGTGCAAAAATATCAAGATAATTTAAAAGGTATTTTAGATGAAAGTGGCTTTGTAAAGCAAGAATTTGCTTTAAAAGATTTTTTTAAAAATACTCCATATAATCTTGAAGCTAACATAAGGGCTAGGGTTTTTGAAAAAGGTTCAAGATCGGTTGAAGCGCTTGTGAATTCACAAGTGATATTACATGAGTATTTTGTGGGTATTAAGCGTTTAAAAAATCACTATTTAAGCTCGGGTTCTACAATTAATTTTGAAGCTATTGTGAGTGATTTAGATGAGAATTTGATAGCAAATAGGGAGATTAAATATACTATTTATGCAAATGATTATTCTTGGTGGTGGGATTATGATAATTATGATGATTTTTTAAAATCACTCAAAAAAGATAAAAACACACAAATCATTACCCAAGGAACTATTTTAAGTAAGGGTAAACCGGTTAAAATAGAATTTGATCCCAAAGAATACCATGGTGAAATGTTTATAGAGCTTGAAGATACACAAAGTAAAACAAGCACAGGAGAGTTTTTTTATATTAGTAGTTTTGGTGCGCCAAGTAATGCTGATATAGTGAGTTCTTTAAAAATAAAAAGTGATAAAAAAGAATACAAACCAAACGAAACAGCTTTTATTGAATTTGAAAGTGTTAAGGGTGCAAAAGCCATCGTTACTTTAAATGATAATGTAAAGGTTTTAAAACGCTTTGTGATAGATACGCATGAAGATATTACAAAGGTTGAAATTCCTATTCTTAAAGAATATAAGCCAAATGTGTATGTGAGTGTGATTTTGCTTCAAGATTATAATCAATACACTAACGATAGAGCCTTAAGACTTTTTGGTGTAGTGCCTTTGAATGTAGTAGATGAACAAAGTAAAATCGAGCTTGATTTAAAAGTACCGGATAAAATCATGCCAAAACAAGATTTTGAAGTAGAAATTCAAAGTAAAAACAAGCAAAGTTATACTTATACCATAGCTATTGTAGATGAGGGTTTGCTTGATGCGAATGCTTTTAAAACCCCAGATATTTGGGGATATTTTTATCAAAAAATTCGCTTTAATATGAGCATATATGATACCTATGATAAAATCATTGCTAAAAATATTTCTAATGCTTCCAAGGTATTAACTACAGGCGGTGATGTTTTCTTAGAAAGTAGGGCAAATAAAAGTAAAAACGATGAAAAAGCAAGACGATTTAAACCTGTTGTGTTGTTTCAAGAGCCAGTGCAAAGTGATGAAAATGGTTATGCAAAATTAAAATTTAATATGCCTTCGTATCTAGGTTCGGTTAGAGTTATGGTAGTGGCGAACAACTTAGCAGGTTTTGGCAGTGCTTCTAAAGATATCCAAGTTAGCGCACCTGCTGTAATGCTTGAAACTTTGCCAAGGGCTTTAAGACTTGATGATGAGTTTAAGCTTTTGGTGCAGGTATTTAAAGTAGATGATGATGTAAAAAATGCAAAACTTAAACTAAAAACAAAAAATTCACTCATAAATTTTGAAAAAGATGAAATTTTAATTGATTTTGGTAATGAAAAAACAAAAGATATTTATATTAACACAAGAGTAAATTCAAGCAAGCTTGGGGTGGAAGAAATAGAGTTAAGTTTAAATGCAAAAGATTACACCTATACTCAAAATACTCAAATTGACATAAAAGCACTAAATACGATTACTTATGAGGGAAAATCTTTTAAAATTCCTGTAAATACTTCTATGGAGTTTAAAATCACACAAGATTATATCAACCCAGTGGCGTTTTTAAGTGTGAGTTCTAAGCCTATTTTAAATATAAATCATAGATTAAAATACTTGCAAAATTATCCTTATGGATGTATAGAGCAAAGTACTTCAGCAGTTTTACCGCAACTCTTTTTGCAAAAACTTGATCAAGGGGCAAATGAACAAAAAAATATTAACAATATCAATGCATTGTTAAGTAAATACGCAAATTTTCAAACTGCTAATGGTGGTTTTGCTTATTGGCAAGGACTTAAAGATTCTGATGCATGGGGAAGTAATTATGCAGGTATGTTTATGATTTTAGCCAAAGAAAGAGGCTATTATGTGAGCGAGGGAATGTTTAAAGCATGGCTTGATTATCAAAAACACTATGTTTTAAAAGCTCAAACAAATAAAGAAATTAGAATAAATTCTTTATATCTTTTAGCTTTAGCCAAAGAGCCAAATTTAAGCATAATGAATGCTATTTATGAAGATAGTACTTATTTGCAAAGCTTAAACAATGTAAGTCTTTGGCAACTTAGTACAGCTTATAAATTAGCAGGTTTTGATGAGGTAGCTTTAAATATAGCTAAAAATTTAAGCACAAAGCCCGATGAAAAAGCTAATTATACTCATACTTATGGATCTTTTCTAAGAGATGAAGCTATTATTGCAAATGCGTATAAAATAATTTATGGTAAAAATAATGATGAATTATTAGATGATATTAAAAAAACTTTAGAAAGCCAAGCTTGGCTTAGCACTCAAAGCACAGGCTATGCTTTATATGCTTTGGCAAATAGCTTTAGTAATGAAAATCCTAAAACTATCAATGCAAGTGTAAAAATTAATGGTGAGAGTAAAAAGCTCAATACAAGTTTTTCTAAATTTGAGTTTAATCAAGGCAGCGCTTTGATAGAAGCTAAAGAAGATACTTATGTGCATTTTGGAGTAGAGGGAATTAAAAAAGGTATTGTCGAACCTTTTGCGCAGCGTATGTATATAGAAAGAAGTTTTTATGATGAAAATGGAAATGAAATAGATGAAAGTGCTATAAAAAGCTCTCAAATTTTTTATATGAAATTAAAAATATCAAATAAAAATTATCCGGGCACTTCTAATATAGCTTTAACTCAAATTTTACCAAGTGGATGGGAGATAGTACATGATCTTTTAGATGATGAAACTCCTGATTTTGTGAAAAATTCTTATTATGATTTTGTAGATATAAGAGATGATAAAATCATGTATTTCTTTCCTTTATACTCTGATGAGTCAAGAGAATTTTTTGTGAAATTAAGTGCTGTTACTCCAGGTGTTTATACTTTGAGTGGAGCTTATGCTGAAGCAATGTATGATAATGCTTATAGAGCTTTAAGTGAGAGTAAAAGAGTTAAAGTAGTGCAGTGAAAATCAAAATAAGCCTTGCAATATGCTTTTTAAGTCTATGTCTTTACATAGGCTTAATTTATTTTAGCTTTGATAGTAAGGATTTATTTAAATGCACTTATAGTAAGGTTTTGTTTGATAAAAATAAAGAAATTCTTAGTGTATTTTTAGATTCTAACGAACAATGGCATTTAGAGAGTGAGTTTATACCGCAAAAATTAAAAAGCGCAGTTCTTTTATATGAAGACAAAAATTTTTATTCTCATTATGGAGTAGATTTTTTAGCGATTATAAGGGCTTTTAAAAATAATATTTTTTCAAGTAAAAGAAGTGGCGCAAGTACAATTTCTATGCAAACAATCAAACTTCTAGAGCAAAACAAACGCACATATTTTAATAAATTTAATGAAATCATCAAAGCTTTTGCTTTAGAAAGCGCTTATGATAAGGAAGAAATTTTAAGACTTTATTTAAATAATGCTCCTTATGGAGGAAATTTAGTAGGTGTTGCAAGTGCGGGTTTATTTTATTTTGAAAAAGATTTAAAAGATCTTACTTGGAGTGAAGCAGCCTTGCTTGCTGTGCTTCCTAATAATCCAGGTTTAATTAATCTTGAAAAAAACAAAGATAGACTTTTAAAAAAACGCAATGCTTTGCTTGATAGGCTTTTTGAAAAGGGATATTTTTCTAAAGATATTTTAACTCTTGCAAAGGCTGAAAAACTTCCTAGCTTTAAAACAAGGAAAAACTTAGCTCCACATTTAGCGCGTAGGCTTTTAGCGGATAAAGAAAAAATCGTTTCTAGTATAGATAAAAAAATTCAAATTAAATTTGAAGAAAAAGCTAAAGAATATTCTTATAAACTACAACAAAAAGGCATAAAAAATCTAGCTATATTGTTAGCAGATACCAAAACAAATAAAGTTTTAGCTTATGTAGGCTCTAATGATTTTTATGATTTTGCAAGTTTTGGTCAAGTTGATGGGGTGATAGCAAAGCGTAGTGTGGGCTCAACCTTAAAACCTTTGCTTTTTGCTTTTGCCATAGATGAGGGACTTATAGTGCCTGAATCTTTAATGCTTGATGTACCTACATTTTTTTCTAACTTTGCTCCACAAAATGCAAATAAAAAATACCATGGTTTTATTAGCGCAAAAGAATCTTTGCAAAAATCACTTAATGTTCCTTTTGTAAGCTTACTTGCAGAATATGGGTATGAGAAGTTTTTTTATAAGCTCAAAGATATTTTAGATTTTGAAGATGAAAATTTTAAAAAATACGGACTTTCTTTGATTTTGGGCACAAAAGAATTTAGTTTAGAAGATATGGTAAAAATCTATCTAGGACTTGGAAATTATGGAAATTTTAAAGAGCTTTTATATGAAGAAAATGCATTTACTAAAGAAAATAAAAAGCTTATTAGTGATGGAGCAAGCTTTTTAACCTTACAAACCTTAAAGGATTTAGATAGAGCAGGTTTAAGACAATATGATTTTAATACTATTATTTCTTGGAAAACAGGCACAAGTTATGGTAGAAAAGATGCCTGGGCTATAGGAACTTCTCCAAAATACACTTTAGGAGTGTGGGTTGGAAATTTTAATGGCGAGGCAAATGCAAATTTATATGGTGTAAGCATAGCAGGGGAATTGTTTTTTGAACTTTTAGCCTTGCTTGAGAGAGTTAATTTAGAATTTGAAAAACCTAATGATTTAGTTTCTATCAAAATTGAAAATCAAACAGGATATAGATATGATTATAAATTTGACTTTAAAGAAGTGCTTTACCCGCAAAGTGCAAATGTCTTAAGAACTTCACCATTTTTAAAAGAAGTTTTTATGTATAAAAATAAAGAAGTTGATTCTTTAGATGAAAATTTCATCCATGCAAAGAAAAAGATTATATTAAATTTACCTTCCAATGCACAAGCATTTTTTGCAAAAGAAAAGCAAAATTTACAAAGCTCTAATCAAAATTTAAAAATCATATATCCACTAAATAATCTTAATATCATTTTGCCAAAAGATTTAAAAAGTAAGCAAAAATTGTTAATTAAACTTATAAACCCTAAAAAAGAAAAACTTTTTTGGTATTTAAATCAAGAATTGATTTTTGAAGGAAAAGAAGAAAGTTTATCTTTAGATTTAAAAAAAGGTAAATATGTTATTAATGTTATTAGTGAAAATGGTTCTAATGATTTTATAAAATTTAATATATTTTAATATTATAAAAATATTTTTAAACTTTAATATCTATAATTTTTGGAGTGATATTTTGAGAAAGAAATTGATTAAATTCTCCCACATCGTCATTAAATTTCATACCAAAAAGAATTTCTAATTCTTCTCTTGTGCTAAATTTATTTTTTAAAAGTTTTTTATAAGTTCATTTTTTGCATTATCATCTTTGTAGGTTTCTTTATTTTTACTTTCACCTTGTATAGGTTTGAAAGATTTTTCTTTGTCTTTTTCTAAAGTTTCCTGAGGTTCATTAATCTTTTTACTAAAATCAATAAAGTATGTATTTTGAAGCTCAAGGTATTTTTCTTTAAACTCATCTATGCTTTTGCTTGTGTGAAAAATTTTAACATAAGCTTCATCATAATCTATTCCATTTACGCTCAGCCAACGAGGTGATTTGGTATTTTCATTCATCCATTTAAATAAATCTTCAACTTCTTTTCTTTGTAAAAACTACTCAATTCTTTAGCTTTAACTTGATAATTTTTATTGTTTATAAAATATTTAATATTTTAATAAATTTTAATTTTTATTTAATGAAAAGTTTTTATAATTATAAAAATTTATAATTTATTAACTAAAGGAGAAAAAATGCGTAATTGGAGTCTTGGTGCTAAAATAGTTGCAATAGCTATTATAACGGTTGTTTTAATCTTAAGTATTTTATCTTTTTTGATTATAAACAGATCCACAGCTATTTTAAATACACAAATAGAAAATACACTCACAGCTTCTGTGCATCGTTATGGAAATCAAGCTGAAGCGAGCATTAGGTCTTTATTCGTCAGTACTATTGGTACACAAAGAACTTTAAACAATCTTATTTCAGAAGGTGCTATAAACCCAAAAAGGATAGAAAATATCCTCGGAGAAGCCATTGATGCAAATGGAGATATAGCTTATGGTTATTATTATTTAAAAGACGGAACTGCATATAAAAATTTGGGTGTTGATGTAAAATATTTTTCAAATAATAATGAATTTATGGTGTTAATGAGAGATGTAGATATTAACAATGCTGGCGGTATGCAAACTTTAGCAGCAAGTGAAGAGATTGCTAAAACGAATGCTATAAAAAATTTGATGGGGGGGGGGTAAGTTATATTTTGGAGAACCAAGATGGTATAACATACATGGAAATAAATTTCTAGGTGTTCATGTAGCTGCACCTATTGCAGATAAAAAAGGAAAGGCTATAGGTGTTGTTGGTATGCTTTTTGATCTTAAACCTACGGCTGATTTTTTAAATGATTCTTCAAGATCTATTTATCAAGGAGCAAGGAGGATTTTAATAGCAAGTAATGGTGTTATAGCTACGCATCCAAATGCTGAATTTGTTACAAAAAAGATTACAGAGGTTAATAAAAATACAGCTCATATAATAGAAGCACAAAAAACTATCCATGCAGGAGCTATTGATTATAAAGCAGATGATGGTAGTGAATATCATGGTGCTATAAGAGTATTTGAAATATGGCCAAATACAGGAATTTATTGGGCTATGTTGGCTATTGTCCCAAATGAATCTGTATATGCTTCTATTGTGGATTTAAGAAATATTATTTTGATTAATTCTATTATAGCGATAATTGTTATAGTAGTTGTGATTGGTACTTCAGTAAAAAGAATAGTTTCTATAAGAGTGCAAAGACTTCAAGATCATTTAATGAAATTTTTTAGATACTTAAATCATGAGCTTCCAACCGTTGAGGTTTTAATTCCTAGATATAATGATGAACTTGGAAAAATGGCATTAATGATTAATGATAATGTTCAATATATACATACTTGTTTAGAAAAAGATGACATAACTGTGCAAAATATCTTAGAAGTATCTTGTGATATAGAAAAAGGACATTTTACTCAAAGAATAAAAGCAAATCCTGTTAATCCAAAACTTGTGGAATTAAAAGAAGTATTAAATAAAATGCTTGATGATATGCAAATGAAAATTGGTAAAGATTTAAATGAAATAGAAAGAGTTTTTAAAAGTTTTAAAAATCTTGATTTTTCAGATAAGCTTGAGTATGCTGATGGTGAGATAGAAAAATCGCTTAATGCAGTCGGAGAAGAAATAAGAAAAATGCTTCAAGCTTCATTAAAACAAGGGGAAATGCTTCAAACTAAAGCTGATGCTTTAAAAGAGAGTGTTTTAAAGCTTAATGATGGCGCACAAAAACAAGCTGATTCTTTACAAGAAAGCGCAGCTGCTGTTGAAGAAATGAGTGCTTCTATGAACGCAGTAGCAGCAAGAACTGAAGAGGTTATTAAACAAAGTAGCGATATTAAAGATGTAACTGATGTTATTAGAGATATTGCTGATCAAATTAACCTACTTGCATTAAATGCAGCTATTGAAGCAGCTCGTGCAGGAGAACATGGTCGTGGCTTTGCTGTTGTTGCTGATGAAGTTAGAAACTTAGCAGAAAGAACTCAAAAGTCTTTAGGTGAGATTGAAGCTAATACTAATATCTTAGTTCAATCTATTAATGAAATGGGTGAGAGTATTAAAGAACAAGCTTTAGGAATTTCACAAATTAATCAATCTGTTTCAGTAATAGATGGTTTAACTAAAGAAAACTCACAAATTGCACATGCAACTAATTCTGTAGCAAATGAAGTTGATTCTATGTCGGCTGATATTGTAGCAGAAGTTAGAAGAAAGAAATTCTAAAAAAACTACCCTTTTTAAGGGTAGTTTAATTTATAAAATACTCTTGAATTTTATTTTTATCTTCAAAAGCCATACTTTGGAAAATTTTATCTTTAAAACCTATTTTGTATTTTGTATTATTTTGAGTTTTAGCATAAGTTAGTGCTATGCTTAGAGCAAGTTCAAGATCTTGTGGATTGATATTTTCATCTACCAAAGAATAAGCACCGATTAAATCAAAGAGTTTTAATTCTTCATATTTTTGAGTTTTTAATTCTTTTAAAAATTGATTTTCTAGCTCATTTCTACCTACTATCATTTTAGAGCCATTTGGAAGTCTTAAGTGGCGTCCATATTTTAAAAGTTGTGCATCATTAACTTGCATATTTTTATCAAATTTAATAAAATCTTTGATTTTATTTGAAAAACTCTCAAGTGTGAGTAAACATCCACCACCCGGACTTTCAAAATCTTCAAAACCAAATTTGGCAGCTAGTTCAAGTTGTCTTTTTCTACTTCTTCCGCTGATGTTTTCTAACTTTTCTCTATCAACCCAACCTTCACGCTCAGGTTTGGTTAAAGGTAAATTTTTAGCGCACATTGGACGCAAGATTAAATCTTCTTCATCAAGTGCTAATTTTTTTACCTTAGCCATAGCATCATTTCTTTGACTCATAGGGCGTTGACCAACTACTTCTCCTGTGATGATAAAACTTGCGTTTTCATCTTTTAACATAGAAAGAGCGGTTTTAAACATAAAAGCATGACAATCTATACAAGGGTTAAAATGTTTTCCATAGCCATATTGAGGGTTAAATAAAACTTCTTGCAAATATGCATTTTTTACATCTATCATTTCAAAACTAGCCCCTGCCATAGCAGCGCGTTTTGTCATGAGTTCGCTTTTATCGCTTGTGCCACCAAAGCCTATATTGATATTTAAAGCTTTTACTTCTATGCCTTGAGAGCTTATAAGTTTTATAGCAAGCATAGAATCAAGGCCACCACTAAAAAGTGCTAATGCTTTCATTTTTTCCTTTCGAAATTTTTGGCATATTGTAGTGAATATTTTTTAATTTTTATGTAAGTTTTTATTTAAAAAACTTCTTCTTCAAAGTTATAATGAATTGCTTTTTTATCTTTTATATTTTTTTGTAATCTACTTAAAAATAATTCTAAACTTCCCTCATCATCTAAAAATTGGACATTTTTTAAAACTTCCATTAAATGATTAAAAAAATTTTCATCATTTTGATAGTTTTTTTTGATTTTTTCTAAATTTTGATTGAGCAAATTATAAATTTGCTTTTTAAAGGCTTGTTTTAAATTTAAGTTTTTTAATTTGTTAAAATGAGCAAAATTAATTTTGCAAATAGCATATAAAAATTCTTCTAAATTACTTAAAATTTTAATATTTTCGATCTCATAAAGTTCTCTTATGCTAGGATCATTAAAGTCTTTTTGTTCTAAAATAGCCTTAGCGATATCTTGATGTAAGAAATATTCTTTTGTGCTTAAAAGTTTAAAAAGTCCTATGGCTTTTTGATTTTCATATAAAAATTTCAAAAGCTCCAACTCGCTTATGTTGTTGATTTTATTTTGTTTTGTAGGAGTAAAAAAATTTATATTTTTTCTAGTATTTTTAGAAAGTTTTATATCATTAATATTTACACCCAAAAGATTTGCTACTAAGGTAGTGTAGGAATTTGCTATTAAAGGTTCAAGGTTAAAAGTATATTTTTGTACCTCTTCTAAAGCCTTTTGCTTACTAAGTGCTGAGCTTAAATCAAAATTTGTGATCAAATTTCTTATATAAAATTCTCCAAGTTCTATACCTTTTTCTAAAATATTAAAAAGCAATTTTTCTTGATGAGTAGCCACTAGTTCAGCCGGATCTTTCCCGCCTTCTATTAAAACTACTTTTCCATCAATTTTTGCTAAACTTAGTAAATGTGCTGAACGCACGGCAGCATTAAGTCCTGCATTATCATTATCAAAGCACAAAATCACTCTCGCCTCTAATCTTTTTATCAAAGGTATGTGATTTTCACCTAAAGCTGTTCCTAAAACTGCTACAGCATTTTTAAATCCTGCCTTATGAAAGGCTATGGCGTCCATATAACCTTCACAAATTATCATTTCTTTTTGTTTGTAAATGGTATCTTTTGCTAAATTGAGTGCATAAAAAACGCGTGATTTATCAAAAAGTTTGCTTTGAGGTGAATTAACATATTTTGCCATATTTGCTTCATCTAAAGTTCTACCACCAAAGCCTATGAGTAAATTTTTATGATCATAAATACTAAAAGTAATGCGGTTGATAAAACTTGCATAAGCACCATTTTCATTTTGTTTTATTGCGCCAACCTCTAAGGCTTCTTCTTGAGTGATTTGCTCATTTTGTAAAAGTCTTAGTGTTTCATTAGAACTTGGTGCAAAGCCTAGCTCAAAGGTTCTAATATCCTCATCATTTAAACCTCTTTTATAAAGATAAGTTAAAGCTTCTTTGTTTTTAGCTAAGTTTTGCTTATAAAAAGCATTAAGAGTAGGTAAGATGTGAGTGATAGATTTTTTATTATCCTGTTTTTGCGAGGTGTAAGTAAGTGAAAAATTACTCCACGAAGCAACCTTTTCTACCGCTTCAACAAAGTTTAATTTCTCATAATCCATTACAAATTTAAAAACATTGCCCCCAGCTTTACATGCAAAACAATGATAAAATCCTTTAATAGAATTAATATGCATGCTAGGATTTTTATCATCATGGAAAGGACAAACGCATACATAGCCTGAACCTTGTTTTTTTACTTCAACATAATGAGCTATAATATCAACAATATCTGTTTTTTGTAAAAGTTGTTCTATACTTGCTTGTTCTATCATATTTAAACCTTAAAGAAAATTATATAAGCATTTAGCTATAATTGTTATAAATTTGAAAGTTAAGTTGCAAGATTATGGATTTTTTCTTTGTAGAATACCGCGATCCTTTATTTGGTCTTATTGTTTTGACGGCTTTGATTTTTATCGTTGCTAGCTCACATTATATATGGCGGTTTTTTGCAAGCAAAGATCAAAAAAGCAAGCTTGATCGTTTTGTAAAAAAATTTGAAATCAATTCTACCCATCAGCAGATTTTAAAAAATGCCAATTTAAGTATAGAAAATTTAAATTTCCTAGCTCAAATTTTTACCAAAAGTGGTGAATTTGAAAAAGCTGTGGGAATTTATCTTATAGCTTTGCAAAAGACAAATGAGGCTAACCAGAAAGAATTTATCTTTTTTTCATTAGCACAAGTTTATCTAAAAGCAGGATTTTTAGAGCGTAGTGTAGAAGCTTTGTTAAATGCTTTAAAAATCAAAGCACGCAATAAAGAAAGCTTAAAACTTTTAAAAATTGTGTATTTAAAACTTAAAGATTATGATAAGGTTTTAGATGTTTTAGAATGTTTATTTGAGCTTGGAGAAAATATATATGCAGAAAAAGCTTTGATAAAGGCTTTAAAAATTCAAGCAAGTTCTAAAGAGCAAAAGCAAAAGATTAAAGAAATTTTAATTTTTAGCAAAGATAATGAGTATGTTTTAAGATTTTGTTTTTTGCATTATAAAGATAAGCTTACTCAAATGCCTCAATTTGAAAATGTCATTGATTTGCTTAATGAATGCAAAAGCCCGCTTAATCTTGAAGATGAAAAATACCATGAGTTTTTTTATGCAAAAAATTTAAGTACAAAATCTATTCCTATAAAAAATCATAAACTAAAAATTTTAAAAATTTTAAATGATAATAAGCTAAGTGCTAATCTTAGCTTTACTTATGTGTGTAATAATTGCAAAAATCAAAGTCCTTTGTTTTTTTATCATTGTCCATTTTGTTATGAATTTGGAAAATGTGAGATTTATTATGAGGTAAAAGCTTGAAAAATATTGAAATTTATACAGACGGCTCGTGTTTAAATAACCCTGGTTTTGGAGGGTGGGCTTATGTTTTAACTTATAAAAATCATCAAAAAGAACAAAGTGGGGCATGCGAGAATACAACAAATAATCGTATGGAGTTAATGGCCATTATACAAGCTTTGAAAGCTTTAAAAGAGCCATGCGAGGTAAAATTATACACAGATTCAAATTTAATGGTGCAAAGTATTAATGAATGGCTTGAAGGTTGGATAAAAAAAGATTTTAAAGGTAAAAAAAATATTGATCTTTGGAAAGAGTATTTAAATGTTGCTAAAGATCATAAAATAACTGCTTTTTGGATCAAAGCACATAATGGCCATGAATTAAATGAGCGTTGTGATGAACTAGCAAGAAATGCAGCTTTGAAACTCCAAGAAGAAAGGTTGATAAATGCTTAAAAAACTCCAAGAAAGATTAAGTTATCATTTTAAAAATGAGCAATTGCTCATCGAAGCTTTGACACATAAAAGCTATAAAAAGCCTTATAATAATGAAAGATTAGAGTTTTTGGGTGATGCTGTAATGGATTTAGTAGTAGGGGAGTTTTTGTTTTTTAAATTCCAAAAAGACTCAGAAGGAAACCTTTCTAAGCTTAGGGCAGCTTTGGTAAATGAAAAATCTTTTGCAACCTTAGCACAAAAACTTGATCTTGGAACATGTATTTTTATGTCTATTGCAGAAGAAAATAATGATGGACGCAATAAACCTTCTATACTTTCTGATGCCTTTGAAGCTTTAATGGGAGCTTTGTATTTAGAAATAGGTTTTGAAAAAACTAAAAACATAGCATTAAATTTACTCAATGAAGTTTATCCACATATTGATACACAAAGTTTATTTAAAGACTATAAAACAAGACTTCAAGAAATTACACAAGCAAATATGGCAGGCACACCCGAGTATGTAGTGATGAAAGCTTTTGGACCTGATCATAAAAAGCAATTTGAAATTGCAGTAAAAATTCAAGGTATAGAAGTAGCAAGATCTATAGCAGGTAGTAAAAAAGAAGCCCAACAACAATGTGCCAAAATAGCACTTGAAAAATTAGGAAAACTATGAATAGCTTTGGAAAAAGATTTAAATTTACAAGTTTTGGCGAATCTCATGGTCAAGTTATAGGTTGTGTGATAGATGGTATGCCAGCAGGGGTGAAGTTTGACTTTGATTTTTTGCAAGAAATGTTAGATAAAAGAAAACCAGGTCAAAATAAATTTAGTACCTCTAGAAAAGAAGAAGATAAAGCTCAAGTTTTAAGTGGGGTTTTTGAGGGTTATACAACAGGAACTCCTATAAGTGTATTGGTGTATAATGAAAATACACGCTCAAAAGATTATGAAAAAGATGTGTTTCGTCCTGCACATGCTGATTTTACTTATTATCACAAATACGGCATTAGAGATTATAGAGGTGGTGGAAGAGCTAGCGCTAGAGAAAGTGTAGCAAGAGTGGCAGCAGGGGCGTTAGCTTGTATGCTTTTAAAAGAGTTTGATATAGAAATAATGAGTGGAGTTTTTGGGGTAGGAAGTATTGATAGCAAACTTAGTAATGATGAGTTCGATTTTAATTATGCTAAAAATAGTGAAATTTATGCTTTAGATAAAAATTTAGAGCAAAACTTTAAAGATGAAATTTTAAAGGCTAAAAATGCTAAAAATAGCGTAGGTGCAAGAGTTTTTACTAGAGTGAAAAACCCTATCATAGGCTTAGGTGAGCCTTTGTATGATAAGCTTGATTCTAAACTTGCTCATGCGATTATGGGTGTAAATGCAGTTAAGGCTGTAGAAATAGGAAGTGGCATTCAAAGCAGTTATATGTATGGAAGCGAAAATAATGATGAGCTAAAAGATGGAGTATTTTTAAGTAATCATAGCGGAGGTATATTGGGTGGAATTTCTAATGGAAATTTTATCAATATAAAAACATATTTTAAACCAACCCCTTCTATATTTTTACCCCAGCAAACACAAAATATTCAAGGAAAAAATATCATGTATGAGTTAAAAGGTAGACATGATCCTTGTGTGGGTATAAGAGGTAGTGTTGTAGTAAATGCTATGGTAGCTATATGCATGGCTGATGCTTTACTTTTAAATGCAAGTTCAAATTTGCAAAATTTACAATGTATTTATGGAAAAAATAAATAAAAATTTAATACTTATTTTGATATGATGATAAAATATCTTTAAAAAGGGAGCAATATGAAAAAAAATATCGTATTTTTTGAAGTTAGGGGTGGTAGCGATAAAGGTGAAGATGGCCATAGAAAAGACACTATGCCTATGGTAAATGCTTTAAAAGAGCAAGGTTGGAACGCTGAGGTTATCTTTTTTGAAGTTGAAAAAAAAGACGAAATTTATGAATATGTAAAAAACAATGCTGATGCTTATGTTTCTAGAATTAACCCAGGAAATTTAAAAGAAGAAAATGAATACTTTGATATGTTAAGAAAACTTTGTGCAAATGGTGTTATAGGTATGCCTCATCCCGATGCGATGATAGGATATGGCGCTAAAGATGCACTTACTAAGCTTAATAAAACAGCTTTAGTGCCTGAAGATACTTATGCGTATTATGATATTAAAACTTTTAAAGAAAGTTTTGTAAAAACCTTAGCAAAAGGCGAGAGGGTTTTGAAGCAAAATCGTGGTTCAACAGGTGAGGGAATTTGGCGTGTGAGATTAATAGATGAACTGCCAGCTGGGACTACAAGTGTACCATTAAATGCAAAAATCAAATGCACAGAAGCAAAAGACAATCATACAGAAGAAAGAGAGCTTGGTGAATTTATGGATTTTTGTGAGCAATACATTGTGGGTGATAATGGTATGCTTGTAGATATGACTTTTTTACCGCGTATTAAAGAAGGTGAAATTAGAATTTTAATGCTTTATCATACTCCAATTTATGTAGTGCATAAAAAGCCTGCAGAAGGTACTGATGCATTCTCTGCTACACTCTTTTCAGGTGCAAAATATAGATATGATGAGCCAAAAGATTGGCAAGAATTGGTAGATTGGTTTTTAGCAACCTTACCTGAAATTCGTTCAAAGCTTGGAAATTACGATATTCCTTTAATTTGGACTGCCGATTTTATCTTAGATACAGATGAAAATGGTAAAGATAAATATGTTTTAGGTGAGATTAACTGCTCTTGCGTAGGATTTACTTCTCCTGCTGAATTTGTTGAGCCTATTGCTAAAAAAGTAGCTCAAAATATCATTAATATCGTGAGTAAAAATTAACCCTTGTTTAACAAGGGTTTTAACTCATTATGCTTTTAACTATACTTTATATTATCGGAATTACTGTTGATGCAATGACGGGGGCTATTGCTGCAGGACGGCACAAAATGGATCTTTTTGGAGTGATATTTATAGCTTTGGTAACAGCTATTGGTGGAGGTTCTATTAGAGATATTTTACTTGATCATCATCCATTAACTTGGATTAAAACTCCTGAATATGTCATTTTGATTTGTGTTGCGGCTATGATTACAACAAAAATTGCTAAATATGTTATAAGACTTGAAAAACTTTTTTTAATTTTAGATGCTATAGGTTTGGTTGTTTTTAGTGTTTTAGGTGCACAAATTGCAATAGAAATGGGGTATGGTTTTATAGTGGCTGTGAGTTCAGCTGTGATTACAGGTGTATTTGGTGGGATATTAAGAGATATATTATGTGCTAGGATACCACTTGTATTTCAAAAAGAAATTTATGCAGGTGTGGCCATATTAACAGGAGCTTTGTATTATATATTGCATATTTTAGGCATAGATGAATTATGGGTAATTCTTGCTTCATTGATTGTAGGAACTATAGCAAGACTTTTAGCGATACATTATGGTTTAAGTTTGCCTATATTTTCTTTTAAGGATGGAGAAAATAAAGAAAGCTAATTTTATTTTTTAGATTTTAAAATGCAAGTTTTGTTATTTATAATGTTTTTATAAAATCCCTGCGAGCTTTGCTAGTAGGCAATATTTATTTATATTTTATTTTAGAATATTTATTTGATATATTAAATTTATATTAAGCTTAAATATTGAAACTATCGTTTATGCTATTTTTATTTAGGAGTTAAAAGAGTGGTGACCCATACGAGACTCGAACTCGTGTTACCGCCGTGAAAGGGCGATGTCCTAACCGCTAGACGAATGGGCCAAAACATTAAATAAGAAATGAAATTATATCTTATTTAATTTAAAAAAAGCTTAATTATTTAATAAAACGCAGGTAAAAATAGCCAAATACACCAGAAGCTAATGAGGCTAGTAAGATTGCAAAGTTATCTACAAAATTAAATATATCACTTACTTCATAAGCAAGAGCATCTATAAAAAAGCTCATGGTAAAACCTATACCTGTGAGTATGCAAACTCCATAGAGTTGTTTAAAATTTGCATCTTTTGGTAGTTTTGCAAGTTTGAATTTAATCGCCATATAGGCAAAGCCAAATACACCTAGTTGTTTTCCAACAAAAAGTCCCAAAAATATACCCATGCTTACACCACTAAAAAGCATATGAAATTCTATTTTAGAAAGATCAACTCCTGCGTTTGCAAAAGCAAAAAGTGGCAATATTATAAAAGCTATCCAAAATTTTAAACCATGCTCAATTTCTTCTAATAAAGCATGATTGTTTTTTGTATATACAGGAATGAATAAAGCAGTAATAATACCTGCTAAAGTCGCATGTACTCCACTTTTTAATACACTAAGCCAAAGCAGAGCACCAAGTATATAATAAAATGATTTTCTTTCATTGCCCAAACGATTAAGTAAAAACAAACCCACAATACAGCAAAAGGCAACAAAAAAAGCTAAAGTAGAAAGCTCTCCTGTATAAAAAATAGCAATGATTAAAATAGCCCCTACATCATCAAAAATCGCTAAAGATACTAAGAATATTTTTAAAGAACTTGGTATGCGTTGTTTTAGCATTGCAAGTATAACTAGAGCAAATGCAGTATCAGTTGCAGTAGGTATAGCCCAACCTTTTAAAACATAAGTATCATTAAAATTAATAGCACAAAATATCAAAGCAGGTACTACTATACCACCTATAGCAGCTATTAAGGGTAGAGTAATATTGCTAAGAGTTTTAAATTCTCCTTGAACAAATTCTTTTTTTAATTCAAGTCCTATTGCAAAGAAAAAAATTGCAATCAGCCCATCATTAATCCATAACAAAGAAGGTTTAAAAAGCTCCCAAGCTCCTATTTTTATACCCATTTCTACACTTAAAAAATTCATATAGTGTTGTCCATAAGGGCTATTTTTGAGTAATAAAGCAAAGATTGTTGCTATTAAAAGCAACAATCCTCCTAAAATTTCAAGAGATAAAAAGCTTTGGAGGTTTTTAAATTTCATTTTTTGAAACTATAAATGAGTTTTAAATAAACATAGCCAATCACAGCACTTAACAAAGAGGCTATTAAAATAGCAAGCTTATCTGAATATGCAAAAATATCACTATTTTGATAAGCTAAGCCATCTATAAAAAAGCTCATGGTAAAACCTATACCTGTGAGTATGCAAACCCCATAGAGCTGTTTGAAATTAACATTTTGCGGAAGTTTTGCTAAACCTAGTTTTATACTAATATATGAAAATAAAAAGACACCTATTTGTTTTCCTAAAAATAAACCTAAAATAATACCTAAGCTAACAGAAGAAAACATAAAACTTGGATCCATATCTTTTAAATCAACACCTGCATTTGCAAAGGCAAAAATAGGTAAAATAAAATAACTTACCCAAGGTGCTAAATCATGTTCGATTTCTTTTAAAAAAGATTTTCCATTTTTTGTTTCAAGTGGTATGAACAAAGCAGTAATCACACCCGCTAAAGTTGCATGCACTCCACTTTTTAGCATGCTTATCCAAAATACTATAGCTATAATGATATAAAAGGATTTTTTAGTAACATGAAAATGATTTAATAAATAAAGTGCTAATATACATACCAAAGCAGCGATCATAGCAAATACTGAAAGCTCGCTTGTGTAAAATAAAGCAATCACAATAATCGCACCCAAATCATCAAAAATAGCCAAGGAAAGCAAGAATAATTTTAATGAAGTAGGTACTTTTTTACCTAAAAGCATTAAAATTCCTACTGCAAAAGCCACATCAGTCGCTGTTGGTATAGCCCAACCTTGTAAAGCAAAAGCATCTTTATAGTTAAAAAACGCAAAAATCAATGCAGGTACTATCATACCACCAAGTGCAGCAAATACAGGTAAAGACATAGCTTTTATACTATTTAGCTGTCCTCTTGTTACTTCATATTTTAATTCAAGCCCTATTGCAAAGAAAAAAATCGCAATAAGTCCATCATTAATCCATAAAAGCAAAGGTTTGAAAATTTCTAAACTTCCTGCTTGAAACCCAAAAGGAATATTTAAAAAGTTGGTGTATTGATCTGTTAAAGAGCTGTTTTGTAAAATTAATGCAAGTAAAGTGAAAAATATTAGCAAAACACCCGGAAAAGTTTCGCTTTTAACAAAGGTTTGAAGTCTTTGCATATAAATAGCCTTTTTAAATTTTTAATTAATGCGTTATTTTAACATAAAAAGGCTTGAAATTTAAAGTTTAAGCAGAAAAACTGCTTAAACAGGTATAACGCGTATGTTTGGACTAAGTTCTTCTTGTAAGATATTTTCTATAGCATATAAAGTTGCACCACTCCCACTTGAACAGCCACTACATGCTCCAAGATAACGTATGTATATATCTATATTTTTATTTTCACTTTTTTGGATATCGATTACTTCCAAATCTCCACCATCACCGTGTAACATAGGACGCACATCGCTATCTAAAACAGCCTCTACTGCTTTTAGTTGTTTAACCATGGTCATATCATCAAAAGCAATATCGGCTTTGCTTTGATCTTTTAGCTTTTCTCTTTCCATTTCAGCCCTAGTTTCAGCTAAAATATCTACAAGATAATAATCTTTTTTCTCATGTCCTCCAGGCTTAACACAAGATTTACAAAAAGCACCTGCTTTAGTAAATTGCGTGATTTCTTCTACTGTATGTAAATCATTTAGTTTGATTACTTCTTTGATGGTTCCAAGGCTTACCCTAGCACACTCACAAACTATAATTTGATCTTCAAAATCTTCAGGATTAACACCTTTATAATGCGCTGCAGCTTGTTTGATAACATCATAAGCCATAACCGAACAGTGCATTTTTTGCGGTGGAACTGCAGGAGTTTCAGGGTTATCTCTCATAGCAAATTCAACATCTAAATTTGTAATTTTTATAGCCTCATCTACAGTTTTACCTATACAAAGATCAACCATAGTATCACTACTTGCTATTGCTGTACCACAGCCAAAGCTTTTAAATTTAGCATCAATGATTTTATCAGTTTTTTCATCCACTAACCAATAAAGCCTAACCGCATCGCCACAGCTTTCAGCTCCAAAATCTGCAACAATAAGTTTTGCATTTGCTTTTTGTGCATCTTCTTGTGTAAATTCGCCCATATGTTGAGGGTTATTCATTCTATCTTGTACTTTTTGAGAATACTCATCCCAAATTGATCCGCCAATTAAATTATTCTTTGCCATTTTTTATCCTTTAAATATTTTCAGGCTTATATGCATAAGTACTTGAGATTGCTCTAAGTCTTTGCGTTGCTTTTTTTATTTGCTCTGCTGCATAATCAATTTCATCTTCTGTGTTAAATCTTGATAAAGAAAGTCTTAGAGCAGTATGAGCTAAATCATTTTCAGCACCAATTGCTTCCATGATAGGATTGCTCTCAAGTGCTTCGCTAGCACAGGCTGAACCAGTGCTTGCTGCTATACCATTTTTGTTTAAATCCCAAAGCATAGCTTCGCCTTCTACACCTTTAATACTTGCTAAGATGGTATTAGGAACCCTTCTTGATCTATTTCCAACTACACTTGTATCAGGCATAGCTAAAATTAAATCTTCTAATTTATCTCTTAATCTTCTAATGTGTGAATTTTCAAAGTCAAGCATAGTATTTGCAATTCTTAAAGCTTCTGCCATTGCTATAATATATGGCACATTTAAAGTTCCACTTCTTCTGCCACCCATATGCTCACCACCATGTAAAAGTGGAGTTAGTTCTATATCTTTTTTAATATAAAGCCCACCAACTCCTTTTGGACCATGGAATTTATGTGCAGAAAATGAAGCAAAATCAACTCCAGCTTTTGCAAAATTAACTTTGATTTTCCCAACAGCTTGGGTTGCATCAGTATGGAATAACGCTCCGTATTCATGAGTAATTTGAGCCATTTCTTCTATAGGAAAAATCATACCAGTTTCATTATTTGCCCACATAATACTCACTAGGGCAGTTTTATCTGAAATAACTTCTTTTAAATCTTTTACGCTAGAAACACCCTCATGATCAACACCAAGTTCTATAACTTTTACCCCTAAAGATTTTAAAAACATAGCACTAGCAGCTACTGCGGGATGTTCCACGCTAGAAATAATTACTTCATTTCTATCGCTATTTAAAATTTTATCAAAATACACACCTTTTAACACCCAATTGATACTTTCTGTAGCACAGGAAGTGATAATAATATCATCTAAATCACTTGCTCCTACACCTATATAAAGTTTATCCATAGCTTCTTTTAAAGCAGGATGGGTTGCACTACCCCATTGATGAAGGCTATTTGGGTTTCCAAAATGCTCTTTTAAAAAAGGCTTCATAAGCTCGTAAGCTTCTGGTGCAAGTTGTGTTGTTGCGTTGTTATCTAAATATACTTTCAAATTATACTCCTTTAATTAGGATAATTTTTATCTTTTTTGTTAATATACACTAAAATATTAAATTTAATATTAAATCAAGTAAGTTTTTAACTTGTGTAATAATTTACATTATTATTTTAGCACAAGTTAAGCCATAGCATTTAAATAAGAATGTAAAATTTTGTTAATACTAGCTTGTTTTTTTCTATTTTCTAAAAATTGAGTATCTAAAAGTTCTTTTTGAGTATTGATTTTTTCAAGATCAATATTAGGATTGTTTTGATTGAATTCTTCTTTTAAAACTTCAATTTCTTTACTAACTTGCTCGCTATAAAGACTATAAATAGAACTTGAATTGGCAAATTCTTTCATGTTAATGCTATGTTGATAGTTAATATATTGTTGAAAGAAAACTGAAAGCTTATCTTCTGAAGTGTTGTTTTTATCTACTCCATTGATATATAAATATAAATCAAAACTCATTTTTTCTTTGTTGTTTTCATTAATATAATCTTGCATACTCATTTGACCTCTCATGAGTTTTTGAAAATTTACACTAGAGGACATATCCAACTCAATAGGCGATAGAAAAAAATTAGCTTTATTGTGATTTTGTTCTTTTAAATCATGATAAATATAATTGAGCAGCAATCCACTTTTAGAAACCTCCCCTTGTTTATTTAAATAAGGTTTGATAACAGGATTACTAGCTGTATTTTCTATGCTTGCGTTAAACGCAAAATCACCTATTTTATTATCAAGCATTAAGGTGTTTAAATTTTTATTTGATTCTTTTGCATTTTGTAAATTTTTAGCATTTTCATAAACTTTTAAAATTTTACCCTCATAAGTATAACTATAACCTTGATTTAACTCTGAAATTTGAGCTTTACTTAAAAAATCATTGTCATTGTTTTGAAACTGTGGATTTATAGTTTTTAATGTGTTGTGATAAGTGTTTAAAAGTCTTGGTAAATCTATTTTGTTATAATTTAAATTCTCATCAAGCTTTATAAGTTGTTTTGAAATTTCTCTTATACTTTTTATATTAATATCATAATCAAGAGGCAAAGCAGCTGCTTTATTAAGATCTTTTTCAAAAAAACCTTGCTCGTTGATTCTAAAACCAAATTCACTTGCATAAGTCACTTTATAGTCTAAATTAGAACCATTGATATCAAGTAAATCACTTTTAATATTAGTATTTTCTTTTTTTTCTTCTATGTGTCCAGTTTTTGCAAAAGGATAATTTGCAAAATTCTGATACGGATTAACATTAGAATTTACAAACATAACTCTTCTCTTCAAAAATATTGCTTAACTTTTAAAAAGCAAAAGCTATGCCAAAATTTTTGAATTGAAGAGAAAAATTTTAAGCGTAAATGTCAAGTAATCCTGAACTAGCAGTAGGAGTAGTAGTTGGAGCAGGGTTTGCATTTACGCCTTCAAGTACTTGCATTACTGCATTTTCATTAACTTCTATGGTTTTTTTCATCATAGTAGTTGCAATGTTAAGCATTAAGTTTGCTTGATTGTTTGTAACTTCGCCCATAACATACTCCTTTTGTTTGGATCAAAGGTATTATCGGCAAAGTTTGGTAAATATTAAGCTATATTATAAATTTTTGATAAGTAATGATTGTGGATGTTTTCTTTTGCTTCAAGCATATCGATATAATTTTTAAATTCATCCATATCTTTAAAAAGATTTTTCATTGTAGTGCTAATTTCATTAGAAAAATTTTGAAGATTATTTTGGGCTTTTAAATATCTTTCGATTTGATAAATTCTCGCCACTTCTCTTTCGTATTCATCTTGAGTCATTCTTTTTGCACTGAATTCTTCATTTAGAACTTTTTTATTATTAATAATAAAAGATTTTTTTTGATTATTGATTTTAAATTCGATTATAAAATCTTCTTTTGAAGCGATAATTTTTAAATATTTTAATTTTGCTTTATCTTCTAATAAAACAAAACTTATGCATTCTAAAAACATATGTGTAAAAATTTCTCTTTCAAAAATATTTTGACAAATATCGGTATATTTTAAACCTAAGCTTTGTTGATGATCTAAAAATGCTATATTTGACATGATCTATCCTTTTTTCATGACTTTTTTATCAAAAAAAGCAAAAAATATTCCAACTATTATGTATCAATCATCTTAAGCATATTAATCGTATCTTCAAATTCAAAACTTTCTTCAGGATTTTGACTTAAAAATTGTTGCATAAAATCTTTTTTAGCAATAGCTTGATCGAGTTCTTTATCGGTACCTTTTTGATAAGCACCAATACGCAATAGCACTTCATTTTCTTTAAGCAAAGAATTTAAACGCTTAAATTTTCTAGCAGCTAGCTTATGTTCATCACTGATAATATCCCCCATAACCCTTGAGGCTGAATTTTGTATATTTATAGGTGGATAAATTCCAAAGTCAGTGAGTTCACGACTAAGCACTATATGCCCATCTAGGATAGATCTGCTTTGATCGGCTATTGGATCACTCATATCATCCCCATCAACCAACACGGTAAAAAAAGCTGTTATGGTGCCTTTACCTTCTTCCTTTCCTGTTCTTTCCATAAGCTGAGGTAAAAGACTTAAAACGCTTGGCGGATAACCTTTTGTTGTAGGTGGTTCACCTAGGGCAAGACCTATTTCTCTTTGAGCCATAGCAAAACGCGTTACGCTATCCATGATAAATAACACATCTTTACCTTGTTCTTTAAAATATTCAGCCACACTCATAGCACAAAATGCTCCGTATTTTCTCATCAGCGCGCTATCATCACTTGTTGCAACGATGATGACAGTATCATCAAGTTTACCACCAAGATTTTTTTGTATAAATTCAGGAATTTCTCTACCGCGCTCTCCTATTAAAGCTATGACTTTAATAGGAGCTTTGGAATTTTTCACTATCATACCCATAAGAGTTGATTTACCAACCCCACTTCCTGCAAAAATCCCAAGCTTTTGTCCTACCCCGCAAGTTAAAAGTGCATCTATTGTTTTAACACCTACTGGAAAAACTTCTTCTATCAAACCTCGCTTCATTGCATCAATAGGTGCTCGCATAATAGGCATAAATTTACTTGCCTCAATAGGTCCTTTACCATCTTTTGGTCGCATAAAAGGATCGACTACTCTTCCTAAAAGTTCATCACTAACTCCTATTTGCATACCTGCATCGTTAATAAAAGCACGATCGCCTATTTTAAAACCTTCCACAAAACCAAAAGGACTCAAATAGCTTAAATTTTCATCTACTTCTACCACCATAGCCATAGCTTCTTTACTCTCATCTTCACTAGAAACTATTTTAATGATATCACCTATGCTAGTTTTTAAACCATTTATTTCTATACTAGTACTTGAAATTTTAGTAATCTGACCAAAAACACTAGCAAGATTTTGTGAAGCAATTTTACTACGAAGTTTTTCTAAACCCATTAAAATCTAACCTGTTTTGCCGAGTTAATTAAAGTGAAAAATTCTTTTCTTGTTTTTTCACTTTTTAAAAAGCTACCTCTTAGTGCTGAAGTGCTAGTAGTAGAATTTGCTTTTTGCACCCCACGCATTTCAACACACATATGTCTTGCTTCAATAACTACTCCAACACCTTTTGCACCTACATGTTCCATTAAAGATTCTGCGATTTGTTCTGTGAGTTGTTCTTGAATTTGCAAGCGTCTTGCAAAAACTTCCACAAGGCGTGGAATTTTACTAAGACCTACGACTTTTTTATCCGGTATATACGCAACATGTACGCGCCCAAAAAAAGGTAAAAGATGATGTTCACAAAGACTATAAAATTCTATATCTCTTACTAAAACCATTTCATTGTTTGAGCTTTCAAATAAGGCATCATTTAGTATTTGTTTTGGATCTTGTTTATAACCACTATTTAAAAATTCAAAAGCTTTAAAAACTCTTGTAGGAGTTTTTAAAAGTCCTTCTCTTTGCGGATTTTCCCCGATAATTTCTAACATATTTTTTACTGATTGTTCAAATTTTTCTTGCATTTTTTCTCCATCAAAAATTAAAATTTTAACATATTTTTATTTTTATATAAAGTGATAAGGAAAATTTTGGTATATTATCAAGAAATTTTATTTAAAAAGGGAAAATATTATGGAAGTTACAGCAAAACTAATTGATTTTGCAAATGCAAATGCTACTGTGAAAATTGCTCAAGGAGCTATTAAAGCAGAAGTTGAAAAATTAGCTAAAAAAGCATCTAAAACTATGAAAATGGATGGTTTTAGAGCAGGAAAAGTTCCTGTTGCTGCTATACTTAAAAGATATGAAAAAGAGCTTACAAGAGATGCGGAGCAAGATCTTTTAAGAAATGCTGTAGATGGTGCTTTAAAAGAAGTTAAAAAAGAGGCTAAAGATTTAGTAGGTGAGCCATATTTTGAAAAATTTGATAGAAAAGATGGCGATATTGAAGCTCAAATGGTATTATCTTTTAAGCCAGAAGTAAAATTAGATGGATATGAAGAACTAATTCCAACTTATAATACACCAAAAGTAACTCAAAAAGAAATTGATGTAAAAAAAGAAGAATTATTAAAAAGATTTGCTACTCCTGAAGCGATTAAAGAGACAAGAGCTTTAAAAGAAGGCGATTTTGCTAAATTTGATTTTGAAGGTTTTGTTGATGGTAAAGCTTTTGATGGTGGAAAAGCTCAAAATTATATTTTAGAGATTGGTTCAAAACAATTTATACCAGGATTTGAAGAAGGTATGATAGGTTTAAAAGTAGGTGAGAAAAAAGATATTAATGTAACTTTTCCAAAAGAATATGGTGCATCACATTTAGCAGGAAAAGATGCGGTATTTAAAGTAAAAATTCATGAAATTCAAGAACTTAAATTACCTGAATTAAATGAAGAGCTTTTAAAAAACTTACTTCCTGAAGAAAAAGAGCCAAGTGTTGAAAAATTAGACGCAAAATTAAAAGAACAACTAAAAAATGAAAAAATCTTTAAACTTATCAATGATGAGCTTAAAAATCAATTTGCAGAAGCTTTAGTAGCTAAGTTTGACTTTGTTTTACCAAGAAATATAGTAGAGCAAGAGACAGATATGCAATTTAGAAGCTCTTTAAGAACTTTAAGCGAAGAAGAATTAAAAGAATTTAAAGATGAGGCTAAATATAAAGAAAAAAGAGAAAGTTTTAAAGAAGATGCGCAAAAAAGCGTAAAATTAACTTTCATTATAGACGAGCTAGCAAAACTTAGAAATGTTACAGTAAGTGATCAAGAATTAATCCAAGCAATTTATTTTGAAGCTTATAGATATGGTTTTAACCCACAAGAACATTTAGATAATTATAAAAAGCAAGGTGCATTACCTGCTATTAAAATGTCTTTAATTGAAGAAAAACTTTTTGCTGATATTTTTAAAAAAAATGATAAAAAGAAAACCGAAAAAGAAAGTGAAAAATAATGAGTTCATATATACCCTATGTAGTTGAAAAAACAAGCAGAGGCGAAAGAAGTTATGATATATACTCAAGACTTTTAAAAGATAGGATTATCATGCTAAGTGGTGAGATCAATGATGATCTTGCTGCTTCTATCGTGGCACAGCTTTTGTTTTTAGAAGCTGAAGATCCTCAAAAAGATATTTATCTTTATATTAACTCACCAGGTGGGGTTGTGACAAGTGGATTTAGTATTTATGATACGATGAATTATATTAAAGCTGATGTAAGTACTATTTGTATTGGTCAAGCTGCTTCTATGGGTGCATTTTTGCTTAGTTGTGGTGCTCCAGGGAAAAGATTTGCTCTGCCAAATTCAAGAATTATGATCCATCAACCACTAGGTGGTGCAAGAGGACAAGCAACAGATATAGAAATTCAGGCAAAAGAAATTCTAAGATTAAAAGCGATTTTAAATGATATTTTGGCAAAAAATACTAAGCAAAAACTTTCTAAAATAGAAAAAGATACCGATAGAGATTTTTTTATGAGTGCTATAGAGGCTAAGGAATATGGCTTAATCGATAAGGTTTTGGAAAAAAAGTTTTAAATAAGGAAACAAAGCAATGCTAGATGATGATTTATTTGCTGATTTAAATTTAAATAGCGATCCAACTCCAGCCAAAGAAGCTCCAAAAATTCAAAAAATTAGTGGAGGCGAATTTGAGAAATTTGCAAAATCTATTTTAACTGAACTTGTAAAAGATAATGTGCCTCCAACTCCTACTAATTATGGGGTTTATTTTCAAAAAATGCTTGAAGAGCGTCCAGGAGCTTTTAAGAAAAAAGTTGGTGAGATTATGGAATTTGAGCAAAATGATGATGGTCTTAAGCGTGCAAATATAGAACAAGAAATAAAGAAAAGTTTTAATTCTACTTCGGCATTATTGCAATATATTGCCATGATTTATAGGCATCTTGAAACAGTTAAAGATATGCTAAAAAGGCGTAATTCAGAACTTGCTATTAGTACAGGAAATTTAGCTGTTTCTAATGTAATCCATGCCCTTGAAACAGACCTTTCAAGATTTTCTAGCATTTTAGATAAGTATTCAGATGAGATTAAAGAAAATTTTGATGAGGTTAGACAGACTTATAAACATATAGAAGAGCAGAGTGATTTTGACTCTAAATTTGGAGTTTTTAATAAAAAATATTTTTTAGAAAATTTGGAAAAAAGCATAGAGAGTAATGCTAAATATAATTATTATACCTCTTTGATATTCTTTAGAGTAAAAGAGGAAATTTTAGAGCAAACTTATACTCAAAAAGAGAAAAATGCCTTTTTAAAAAGTGTTTGTAAAATTTTTAGTAAAAATATTTCTTCAAGTGATATAGTAGCACATTGTGGAAATAATATTTTTGCTATAATGATTTCTCATACTAATTTAGAAAAAGCACAAGAAATATGTAATAAAATTTTAGAATCCTTAGAAAATTCAAATTTTTTCTTAGCAGATAAAGAAATAGAGGCAGATGTGGAGGTTGCTATTAGTGCAGTTAATAGTGACAGCAAAGGTGAAGAATTAATAGAAAAATGCATTGAAGCTTTAAAAGACTCGGGAAAAAATTTAGAACCTTTTGTAATAGTGGAAAAAGAAAAATGATAAGAAAGATAATTACCTATCCTAATCCAAGATTATTTTTAGAATCAAAAAAAGTAGAAAATTTTGATAAAGATTTACATATACTTTTAGATGATATGTATGAAACAATGATAGCTAATAAAGGTGTAGGTTTGGCAGCTATCCAAGTTGATGTGCCAATTAGAGCTTTACTTGTAGATATTGGTGATGAAGAAGGTGAGCAAAAAGAAGACAAACAAACTCTTTTAGAAATCATCAATCCCATTATAACACCTTTAGATGATGAAAGAATTTCTTGTAATGAGGGTTGTTTAAGCATACCAGGCTTTTATGAAGATGTAATGCGTTATAAAAATATACAACTTGACTATCAAGATAGATTTGGCAAACCACAAAGTTTGCAAGCACATGAGTTTTTAGCAGTGGCTATCCAACATGAAGTTGATCATCTTGATGGACATTTATTTATAGAAAAACTTTCTTTTTTAAAGCGTCAAAAATTTGATAAAGACTTTAAGAAAAAATCCAAAAAAAATAAATGAAAAAGCTAAAATGTGCAAGTTTTTCTACAGAACTTGATATCATCGATGTAGAATCAACTTTCACAAGAGGTTTGCCAGGCTTTAGCATAGTGGGTCTTGCAAACTCTACCATCAAAGAAAGCACTGAAAGAATTAAAGCAACTTTGTTAAGTCAGAATTTTAGCTTTCCAGCACAAAAAATTACTATCAACTTAAGTCCTTCGGATATTCCCAAAAATGGTTCTCATTTTGACTTAGCTATTGCAATTTTGATTTTATTTCAAAAAGAAATTTTAGATGATTTTTTTGTTTTTGGAGAACTTGGATTAGATGGGAGTATAAAAAGCACTGCTAGTTTATTTTCTATCTTGCTTTTTTTAAGTACAAAAATACAAAATGCTAAAGTAGTAGTACCAAAAGCCATAGCACAAAAAGCTTCAATGATACCTAATTTAACAATTTATGCTTTAGAAAATTTAGCCCAGGCTGTAGATTTTTTTAAAGAAAAAAAATATGAGAATTATCATATATGCAATGCTCATCCTTTATTTGAAAATGCTATAAAACTTAATGGGGAAAAATATATAAAAAACACTAGCTTTCCTTATGATTTTAAGGAAGTTAAAGGCCAAGAAAATGCTAAATTTGCTTGTATAATAGCAGCTTTAGGAATGCATAATATTTTATTTGAAGGTAGTCCAGGTAGCGGTAAAAGTATGTGTGCTAAAAGACTTTCTTTTATCATGCCACCGCAAAGCTTGAAAGAAATTTTAGCTCAAAACGCTTATAAGTCATTAAATTCTTTAGATGATGATTTTAGCGCTAGTAGGGTTTTTAGAAGTCCTCATCATACAAGTACTAGAGCTAGTATTTTTGGTGGAGGAACTAAAAATGCCAAGATAGGAGAAATAGCACTTGCAAATGGAGGAGTTTTGTTTTTTGATGAGTTTCCTCATTTTTCAAAACAAATCATAGAAAGTTTAAGAGAGCCATTGGAGGATTTTAAAATTCTTATTTCAAGAGTTAATACCAAAGTGATTTATGAAACTAAATTTTTATTTGCTTGTGCGCAAAATCCTTGTCCTTGTGGAAATTTATTTTCTAAAAATCAAAATTGTCGTTGTCAAGAAATAGAAATAAAAAAATATAAAAACAAAATTTCATCTCCAATTTTAGATAGGATTGATCTTTATGTAGCTATGGATGAAATTTCACATAAGGATAAAATGAGTTTAACATCAGAGCAAATGAGCGAGATGGTATTTAAAGGATTTTTATTTCAAAAACAAAGACAGCAAGAAGAGTTTAATGCTAAATTAAATGATGAGCAGATGAAACAATTTTGTATTTTAGAGTCTTCTGCTAATGAAATTTTGCAAAAGGCTATAAATTCATATAATCTTTCTCAAAGAGGGGTAAATAAAACTATAAAAGTAGCAAGAACCATTGCAGATTTAGAGCAAAGTGAGTTGATTTTAAAAACTCATATTTTAAAAGCATTAAGTTTTAGAATGAGAAATATTTAGGAGCAAAAATGGAAAATAAAAGTATAGCAATTTTTATAGATGCGGAAAATATTCCTTCAAAATACGCAAAATCGATTTTTGGTATTGCTTCTGATTATGGAGAAATTGTTATAAAGCGAATTTATGGAGATTGGACTCAAAAAAATATACAAAATTGGAAAGAACAAATCGCACAATATTCTATCATTGCTATGCAACAATTTAATTTTTTAGCTAATAAAAATTCAAGTGATATGTATTTAATTACTGATATTATGAGTGTTTTTTATGAAAAAGATATTGATATTTTTATTATTGTATCAAGTGATAGTGATTATACTAGTTTGATACAGAAGCTAAAAGAAAATAAAAAACAAGTTATAGGCATGGGTTTAAAGCAAGCTGTAAAATCTTATGTGAATTCCTTTAGTGAATTCTTTTATTTAGATCAAGATAAATCAAAAACAAAAGTCATAATTGAAAAAGAATATATCAAAGATTTAATCAATATCGCAGAGGCTTTGATAGAAGAAAAAGGTCGCGCAGAATATGCTCAAATTCGTACCAATATGAACAGAAAACATGCAAATTTTATTCCACAAAATTTCGGCTTTAAAAATTTCAAAGCTTTGATGAAAGAACTTTTACCAAAGATGAAACAATTTAAAGAAGCAAATGAGAAAAATATTTATTTCCTTGAAAAAGCAAAGGCTTAAAAATGGAAAATATCTTAATAGCTTTTTTGGCTGTTGTAATTTTAGCTTTTGTATGGGTGGTATTTAAAAGTCAGAAAGAAAAAGTAAAGTTAGAATTTTTAAATCAAAACAATATGACTTTGCGAAATCAACTTTCTAATTTAGAGTTTGAAAAAACTACACTTATAGAAAAAAATTCCAAACTTTTAGATGAAAAAATATCGTATTTATCTAAAAATGAAGCTTTAGAGGCAAAATTAGCACAAAAAGAACAAACTCAACAAGAACTTTTAAATATGCATTTAAAAGAGCGTGCAAATTTAAAAGAAGAATACACTCAAACCTTAATAAAATTAGAAGAAAAATATAAACAAAGTTTGGCGGGATTAAAACAAGAGCTAGAGCAAAATTTCCAAAAACAAAATGCTAGTATCTTAAATCAAAACAAACTTATGCTCAATGAAGATACAAAAAAAATCTTAGAAGAAATTTTCTTGCCTGTGAAAAAAAGTGTTAAAGAATATAGTGAAAAACTCAGTCAAAATGAAGTTAGCATTAAAACACAAATTGATCATATGTTTAAATTTAGTCAAAATATGGGAGAAAATGCAGATAAGCTAGCTAAAATTTTAAAAGGAGATAAAAAAATTCGTGGTAATTTTGCAGAATTACAACTAAAATCAGTTTTAGAAAATAGTGGTTTAGTAGAGGGTGTGCAGTATAAATTGCAAGAGAGATTTCAAGATGAGGGTAAAACTTACATTCCTGATGCGGTTGTGTTTTTAGATAAACAAAAAAGTATAGTTATAGATGCAAAATTTTCTCTACCAAGTGATTTTAGTTTTGAAGATATTAGTAAAAATACCTGTCTTGATTTGGCTTATAATCTAAAATCAAGGATTGATGAGTTAGCTAAAAAGCCTTATATGCAGTATGATAAACACACTTATGAGTTTGTTTTGCTTTTTATACCTTATCAAAATATTCTAGATTTGATTTTAAATGTAGATCTTGAAATTTATCAATACGCTTATAAAAAAAAGGTTTATTTAACTACACCAAACACTCTTTTTATGGCATTAAATACTATAAATATTTCATGGAAAAATATACAAAGTAATGAAAATATCTTAAAAGCTTTTGATGAACTGGGTAAATTTCATGATAAATTTGCAGGCGTTTTGGATGATTTTGAAAAAATCAAAGAAAATGTTAAAAGATTAAATTCAAATGTAGATAATATGCAAACAAAGCTTACTCATGGAAGTGGAAATATCGCTTCAAGAGTGATAAAGCTTAAAGAGCTAGGCGCTAAAACTCAAAAATTTATAAAATGTGAGATGAGCGATGAAAGCAGTATTTAAAGATAATATTTCTTATGAAAAAAAACTTATTGAAAAAGGTTTGGATGAGTTTTTAATGATGGAAAATGCAGGTATAGAGCTTGCAAATTTGATTAAGAAAAAAAGTAAAAACATAAAAAATGCCAAAATTTTATTTTTGCTCGGTACTGGTGGAAATGGAGCTGATGGACTTGTGGCTATAAGGCATTTAAAAAAAGCTTTTGCTTTTGTTATGCCATATAAAAAAAATACAATGTTTATCAAGCAAGAGCAAATTTTAAAAAATATAGGTTTTAAATTTTTAAAAAAAGAACCTAAATTTAAAGATTTTGACATCATTGTTGATTGTGTTTTTGGGAGTGGTTTAAATAAAGCTTTAGATGAAAATTTGCAAAGAATTTTTAAAAAAATTGCTAAAAGTAAGGTTTTAAAAATAGCTTGTGATGTTCCTAGCGGGCTTGGACAAGAGCTATGTTTTAAGGCTGATTACACTCTTTGCATGGGAGTGATTAAAGAAATTTTATTAGAAGATTTTGCAAAAGAATTTGTAGGTAAAATTAAAATTGCAAATTTGGGTTTAAAACCTTACATGCAAAATACTTCAAGTTTTTTATTAGAAAAAAAAGATTTAAAACTTATTACAAAAAAGATTAACTCAAATAAAGGCGATTTTGGCCATATTTATATTTTTGCAAATAAAAGTGCAGGTACTCTAGCTGGACTCGGTGCTTTAGAATTTGGAGCAGGACTTGTATCTTTAGTGGCTAAAGAAAGTTTTTCACCTTTGATTATGCTAAAAGATGATATTGAAAGCAAAATAAATGCAGCTGCTATAGGTATGGGACTTGATGATTTAAGTATTTTAAAAGATGAAAGATTAAAAAACATTCCTTTAGTTTTAGACGCAAATTGCTTTCAAAGTGAAAATTTACTTTCATATCTTGCTAGAGAAGATGTTGTTTTAACCCCTCATCCTAAAGAATTTTGTATGCTTTTAAAACTTTGTTTTAATGAGGATATAAGCGTAGAAGAAATTCAAAACAAACGCTTTTTTTATGCAAGAAAGTTTAGTTCTAAATTTCAATGTGTTTTGGTATTAAAAGGAGCTAATCCTATTATTGCTCAAAAAGAAAAATTTTTTATAGTAAATTGTGGCAATGAAGCTTTAGCAAAAGGTGGAAGTGGGGATGTGTTAAGTGGTATGATAGCAGCTTTGCTTGGAGCTAAATTTAATGCTTTAGAAGCTGCTAAAAATGCAGTATTAGCTCATGCTTTAGTAGCTAAAAATTATAAGAAAAATAAAATTAGTTTTGATGCTTTAAAATTGATAAAGGGGTTAAAATGCTTATAAAATTAGCAATTTTATTTAGTGGCAATGGAAGTAATTTGGAAAATATTTTAGAAAAATTACATAAAAAAACTTTTGGTAAAAATACCTTTGAAGTAGTTTTATGTGTGTGCAATAAAAAAGAAGCTTATGGTATACAAAGAGCTTTAAAATATAACCTTAATACTCAAATCATAGAGCATGTAAAATTTACCTCAAGAGAAGAATTTGACGCAGAGTTGGTAAAAATTATAAAAAAAAGTCAAGCAGATCTGACCATCTTAGCAGGATTTATGCGAATTTTAAGCCCTATTTTCACTCAAAATATAAAAGCTATTAATCTTCATCCTTCTTTGCTTCCTTTATTTAAAGGTGCTCATGCTATCAAAGAAAGTTATGAGAGCGATATGAAAGTTGCGGGTGTTAGCGTGCATTGGGTTAATGAAGAGCTTGATGGTGGTAAAATCATTGCTCAAAAGGCGTTTGAAAAAGCTAAACTAAGCTTTGAAGAATTTGAAGATAAAATTCATAAATTAGAGTATGAAATTTTACCTGCAACTATTGTTGAAATTTTTGAAAATGATTAATTTTTTATCATTATAATTACGCTTTTTGTTTAAGGAAGGTAAATGTTTGAGTGGATTTTTAGTGTAGATGCTTGGGTGGTATTGCTTACTCTTACAGCTTTAGAGATTGTGCTAGGGATTGATAATATCATTTTCTTGGCTATTTTGGTTTCTAAATTACCACCAGAACATAGAGATAAGGGTAGAGTTTTAGGCCTTGCTTTTGCGATGATTACTAGAATTTTATTGTTATTGTCTTTGTTTTGGGTTATGAAGCTTGTCACACCTTTATTTAGTATATTAGGGAATGAAATTTCAGGTAGGGATTTGGTGCTTTTGCTTGGAGGATTGTTTTTGATAGTTAAATCTATCAAAGAAATCAAAGAAAGTATAACACATCAAGAGGAAAGTCAAAGTAATATAAAAATCAGCAATAAACTTTGGATTGTAGTTGCTGAAATAGCTGTGATAGATATAGTATTTTCTCTAGATAGTGTTATTACTGCTGTGGGTATTGCTCAAGATATAGAGATTATGATTATTGCTGTTATTATTGCAGTATTAGTAATGCTTTTTGCTTCTAAACCAATTGCAGATTTTGTAGAAAAATATCCAAACATTAAAATTTTAGCTTTGGCATTTTTAGTAATGATAGGTTTTGTTTTAGTATGTGAAAGTTTTGATATTCATATAGATAAGGCCTATATTTATGTAGCTATGGCCTTTTCTTTGGTAGTTGAAATTTTAAACATCATTTCACAAAAAAAACAAACAAATAATTCTTAAAATATTTAGCATTTTTTATGCTAAATATTCTTATTTATCTTGACTTTTAATATTTTTTTATGTAAAATAACGCTTTATTTTTATACATCGGGGTGTAGCGCAGTCTGGTTAGCGCACTTGGTTTGGGACCAAGGGGCCGAAGGTTCGAATCCTTTCACCCCGACCATTTTTATAAATGGTGAGTGTAGCTCAGTCGGTTAGAGCATCAGATTGTGGTCCTGAGGGTCGTGGGTTCGATTCCCATCACTCACCCCATCAGCGCTCGTAGCTCAACTGGATAGAGCGACAGACTTCGGATCTGTAGGTTATGGGTTCGATTCCTATCGGGCGCACCATAAGCCCATTGTTACTTTTATTTTTTTGCGCTCATAGCTCAGCTGGATAGAGCAACGGCCTTCTAAGCCGTAGGTCAGAGGTTCGAATCCTCTTGAGCGTACCACTTTTGCGGATGTGGTGAAATTGGCAGACACGCCAGACTTAGGATCTGGTGCAGCAATGCGTGAAGGTTCAAGTCCTTTCATCCGCACCACTAATCTAGATTTTACTCAAATATGAAAACCTATAATTTATTTTTAGTTGTACAATAATAATATTTTAAATTAAAATATATTGCAAATATTAGGAAGATATTATGGTAAATATATATCAAGTTAAAATTATCGAAAATTTTTGCAAGGATAAATTTAAAAAAGATACAAGGCTAAAGGATTTTTTTCATATCTTTTTGGCGCAAAATTTAGAAATTTATACCAATATAGAAGACCAAAATTATACCAAAGGTACAATACTAATATATAAAATTTTTGATATATGTATTATATGTATAAAAGATGGAGTTTTCGTAGGTCAAGAGTATTGTCAATTTAAAAAAGCGTGATAGATTATATAGTTGCTTATACTGATGAAAATATGAATGATGGTAAAATATCGCAACTATTAAGAGGTAGTTTTACATTAAAAATAGATAAATCAAATTGTTATGATAATCCAGATATTAAAGTTGTGTTTTCAGAAAAAGGCTTTTTGTTTCAGGCTAAATTTAACAATTGTGAAAGTAAATTTAAAGATACAATGACTATGTTTGCACTTTCTTTGGCTTATCGTGAGAAAATGGAGTATTATTTGAATTTGACTTCAAGTATTATAGATAAAGAAAACTACCATGATGTTATTGATATTAAAAAAGATTTTTATGTTTTTAATTTGAAATATTTTTTTAGCAACCCAATACATTATAACTACCAACAAAAACACACAATATGGAAAATTATATTTCATTATTATAATATTTTAGAGCAACATCAAGAATTAAAAATTCAAATAGAAAATCTTGTTGATATTTTGCATATTGAGCAAAATCAAGAAGAAGATAAAAAGGAAAAAATAAAAGAGAATAAAAGAAAAAAATTGAAATGATTTTTTTAATCATCGGTGCTTTTGTTACTTTAGCTTCGCTAGTTAGTGTATACAAAGATGCTATGGAATTACTTGGTTAAAGTTATAGTATCACTTGTTTTGTGTTTTACTAAAATTTAACTCTCTA
>NZ_JAKMTD010000009.1:0-71804 GCF_025772965.1 Campylobacter sp. CNRCH_2013_0898h
CAGGTTTTGGTTCAGGTTTTGGTTCAGGTTTTGGTTCAGGTTTTGGTTCAGGTTTTGGTTCAGGCGCGGCCTTATTAATACTAACTTTATCTTCATCTAATACAGCAACAAAATCAATACTATTGTTTCCTGATATTTCAACTTTTTCAAAGTCATTTATATTATTTTTTAATCCAGCTAAATTTATAGTAATTATATTGCCACTAGTGTAAAACATAGGTAATGGTATGTATTGTAATTTACCACCTTCTATTTGATAAGAATTTGCTATAAGTTTAGAATTACCATTATTTCCAAAATCAAGCTGCAAAATAGCATTGTTTTTTTGGTTATATAGACCTTCTACAATTAAATCGCTTAAGTCTTGATTTCCAGGTCTCACAATTCCTTGATTGTATAAATTATTTTTTATTAAACCATTTCCGCTAAATTTACCATTAGTTAAAACTTTAACCTCCCCACTTATAATTCCTTTATTATTTTGTGTTTTTATTAGGGAAAGCTCACCTTCTTTTACTATAGTTTTACCAAGATAAGTATTTTCTCCACTTAAAATTAACCTCCCTTGACCATCTTTGATAAATCCAATATTTAAATTTTGTATTTCATCTTTTGGAGAATTTAAAGCATCGAGTCTATGTAAACTATCATCCCATTTTTTTTGAGATATGTCATTGCTAAAAGTCGCGTTATATCCTTGAGTATTTATAGTATAGTAAGCTTCTTTTTCGCCATAAGTATCGGTAATATCTTGTGAATTTAATCTATTTGCATCTAAAATTCCTATACCATTTACGGCTTTTTCAATGTCTAGAATGCCTTGTCCTAAGATTTGTTCTTTTTTGAGAGTTTGTATTCCTTTGTAGTCTTCATTGGCATTTTGCACAAGTGGATATTTGTCGATTAGATTGTTTAATATCTTATCTGCTTCAAAACTCCAATATCCAGCATCTATCAAATCTTGTTTTATTTTATTTTTATCATCAGGGATAGGCGTATCTATATAAATAATAGTATAATAGGATTGTTTTCTTCCATTGGAAGTATTAAGAAGTTGAGTTTCTTTTACTGTTAGTTTTGGAGTTTTGTAATTTTTATTTGCTGTACTTAATAAAACATCAGCTATTTGTTTTCCATTTAAAAAAGGGAATTTTTCTGACACTAAAGCAGCAGCTCCACTTACCATAGGAGTTGCCATAGAAGTACCACTCATTTTAACATATAAATTTTTATCAGGTCTTCCAAAAATGGGTTGTATATTATAAGCAGCATTAACTGAATTAACAAAACTTCCAGGTGCTACTAATGAAAAATTTTCAACTCCTTTTAATCCATTGCTATACGATGCTATAGCTTTAGAGGATAATATAAGTTTTCCATTTTCATCTTTTGTAATTTTAGAAGAATCAATGGCTCCAATGCTAAGCCATGATCTTAAATTTTCATCATAATAAGGAAGAGTAGCATTAAATCCAGGTGATACTATACCCTCATTTCCAGCTGCAAATAGTATTAGAATGTTTTTTTCTTTTGCTAACTTTATAATCCCATCAAGCGGTTTATTGTTGTTTGCTAAATTTAAAAAATAATTAGAATTTTGCTTTTTAAGATCTGATACATACCACCCGAGCTGACTCATTCCTACTATTGGATATAATTGCGTATTCCAACTATTATTGATTATTTTTATTTCTTTATCTTTAAAATAATCATAAATATTATAAGGAATTATTTTTTGACTTCCATTGTTATAGCCAAAAATTTGAATTCCATACATTTTCGCATTGTAAGCAATCCCATATGGTTCTTTAATGTTTTTAAAATTACCAAGTATAATTCCTGCTACATGTGATCCGTGAGTGTCTACTGTTAGATCAGGAGTATAAGGTTTATTATTTACTGTTGAGTATTGTTGCTCTATGATTTGTCCTTGCAAACTAGGATGATTTGCATTAAAAGCAGAATCTATAATACCTACATTTATATTTTTTCCTGTGATATTAAGATCGTGTGCTTTATGAACATTAATAACTTCAAAATCATTTAAAGCTAAAATTTGAGTTATAAAAATAAATATTATTAAATATTTTTTCATATGACTTTCTTAAATTTTATTAAAGATTCTTATAATTTTTAAGTATAACAGAAATATTTTAATTTTGATTAGAAACTCTTGTTTAAGATATTTATATTATTTCTTTTCCTTCTATAAAAAGTTTTAACACTTCTTTGCTTTGTAAGATAAATTGCAAAGGAAGTTGTTTTAAATTTGCACTATTTGGTAAAGCAAAAAGACTAAAATCAGCTATTTTGCCTTTTTGAATTTGACCTAGGTTTAAATTTAAGGCTTTTGCGGCTTTATTTGTTGCCATTAAAAGTAACATTTTGGCAAAATTTTCTAACTCTAAATCATCATGTATAAGTAAATTTGCTCTCATTTCATCAAGCATGCTTAAAGAAGTATTTGAACTTAAGCCATCGGTTCCTAGATGGATATTAATACCATTTTTTAAAGCAGATTTTAATTTAAAAGTATTTTTACTCAAAAGCCTATTTGAAAAAGCACAATGCGTGATTGAGTGCAGATTTTTATCTAGCAAATTCCATTCTTTAAAATACACGCAATGTGTAAATAAAGTCCTTTGATCTTTAAAAAGTTCTAAAAAGCTTTGCGGAGTGTAAAGTGGCATAGGATTTTTGCTAAATTTAGCCAAGCTCTTTTTAAAACCACCTTTTTTAAATCTTAGCCAGTTGTTTTCATGATTACTTTCAAGAAAATGTGTGCTTAGTAAATGATCATTTTCTCTAGCAAGTTTTATAGCAAATTTAGCAAGCTCTGGGTGGGTTGAGTAGGGTGCATGCACTGAAATAGCAGGGATAAATTTAGAAGTTTTAAAGCTCATGCTTTTTTCATAACGAGTTAAAAATTCCTCTTTTTTTGCTTGGATAAAATTTTCATTTGAACCTAAAATTTCATTAAAAAATATCACTCTAGCTTGTGAATTTACACAAGGGTTTAAATCGCCCCCAAAGCTTGAAATTTCTCCTATAGTAGCAGTGCCACTTTTTAGCATTTTATGAATATTTTGTGAGATTAATTTTTCTTTGGCTTTTTCGTTTAATTGCTCGCGGTTATTAAAAACACTATCAAGCCATTTTAAAAAGTCTCCAAAGACTAAATTTCCATTATTTGCACTAAATTCTAAATGCGTGTGTGGATTGATAAAAGCAGGTAAAAGTAAGGTATCTTTTGGAGTTGGTATAAGCTTGGCTTTCGGATAGGATTTTTGTAAATTTTCTAAGCTATCAATTTCTAAAATATTATCATCAAAAAGAATAGCTTTTTTTTCTAAAATACTAAATTTATCATCACAAGTTAGGATGATTTTGGGTGCTATTATAAACATTTTCCATCCTTTAAAAAGGTAAATTGTAGCTAAAATTTAGCTTTAAAGTGTTATAATATAGTAAATTTTACTAAATAAAGGTTAGATTATGAAAGTTATGGTGATACAAGGACCAAACATTAATATGCTTGGTGTAAGAGAAACTCACATTTATGGTAATATGAAAATGGAAGATATCCACGAGCAAATGAAACAAGCCGCAAAACAAGCTAATGTGGAGATTGAGTTTTTTCAAAGTAATTTTGAAGGTGAGTTAGTTGATAAAATTCAAGAATGCTTAGGCAGTGTAGATGGAGTGATTATTAATCCAGCTGCTTATGCACACACTTCTATAGCAATCCGCGATGCGATCGCAGCGATTAATATGCCTGTGATTGAAGTGCATATTAGCAATACTTACAGAAGAGAAGAATTCAGACAAAAAAGCATGATAGCACCAGTTTGTGCAGGTAGCGTGGTAGGTTTTGGTCCTTTTGGTTATCATATGGCTTTAATGGGACTTTTCCAAATTTTTGATCAAATCAATGCATATAAAGCAGCTCAAGCAAAAGCACAACAAGCAAATCAATGAATTTTATCTTAAAAAACGAAAATGCACTTTTTTATGAGTGTGGCTATTCTTGCGATAATGCTTTGTTTTTAAAACTTGAAGATAAAGCTTTTTTCATCACTGATGCAAGATATAGCTTTGAAGCTAGCGAAATGATAAAAAATGCTAAGGTGGTTTTAGCACAAGATCTTTTTGCTAGTGCTAGAGAGCTTTTAGAAAAAGCAGGAATTGATAGGGTGTGTTTTGACCCAAAAGACTTTAGTTATTTTGAATTTAAAGAACTTAGTAAAAGTGCAAATATCGTTTTTGAAGAAAAATTAGACTTAAGTAAAAACAAACGCATTATAAAAAATGCCAAGGAATTACAGCTTTTGCAAAAGGCTGTAAATTTTGGTAAAGAATGTTTTGAAGAATTTGCTAAATTTATCAGCCAAGAAGGCCATGGAAAAAGCGAAAAAGAATTACATTTTAAAGCATGTGAAATTTTTCAAAAAAAAGGTGCTTTAGAACTTTCTTTTTCACCTATTGTAGCTATTAATGAAAATGCGGCTAAAGCACATGCTTTACCTAGTGATAAATGTTTAGAATATGGAGATTTGTTATTAGTTGATGCGGGTGTGGTTTATCAAAGGTATTGTTCTGATCGCACAAGAACGGCTTGTTTTGATGAGAATGGTATAGTTTTTGATAAAAATAAGCCAAATTTTAAAGATAAAGAAATTATGCAAATTTATGAAGTGGTTAAGCAAGCTCAACTTCAAGCTATAGAAAAAGCACGCGTTGGTATGAGATCAAGTGAGCTTGATTTTATCGCAAGAGAAGTGATTAAAAACGCAGGTTTTGAAAAAGAATTTATTCATAGCTTAGGGCATGGAGTGGGGCTTGATATACATGAGTTGCCAAATATTAGTCCAAGAAGTGATTATGAGCTAAAAGAAGGTATGGTATTTACCATTGAACCTGGAATTTATATCAAAGATAAACTTGGCATTAGGATAGAAGATATGGTCTATCTTGATAAAGAAAAGGCAGTGGTGTTATAACTTGCTGATTAAAGGGGCTAGAAGGTTAGAAAAAATTCGTTTTTTTCCTTTTTATTCAAAGGCTGATAAAAAAGGAAAATACATAGCCATTATAGGACTTGGAAGCAATATAGAAGATGAAAAAAAACGCTTTCGGAGTTTATTTAGGCTTTTAATGCAAGATAAACGCTTGCAAGTATTGCAAACATCGCCATTTTTGATTAATAAAGCTTTTGGCTTTGAAGAGCAAAAAGACTTTACTAATGCAGTGATGGTTGTAAGCACAAGTTTGCATGCAAGAGCACTTTTAAAAGTTTTGTTTTTTTATGAGTTTAAATTCAAAAGAAAAAGAACTTTTAAAAATGCTCCTAGAACGCTTGATTTGGATTTGTTGTATTTTTCAAAAAAAGCGCGTAAAGATGAGTATTGCATAGTGCCTCATGCGGGGGTAAATGATAGAATTAGCGTAACTTTGCCTTTGGGCTTGTTAAGATAAGGAAAAATATGGGACAATTGATTCATACTTTTACGGTTGAAAGCACAGATGAGATTATACCTAAGGTCAAGCAAGATTATGGCGATAAGGCTTTGATAGTAACTAATAAGCAAATTCGCCCAAAAACTATCAATCAAAAGCCTTTGTATGAGGTTATAGTGGCGATTGAAGAAGCTGATTATGAAGAGCATTTAAAACAAAATAATTTGCCTATGCCACCAAAGAAAAAACCAAACACAGCAAGTTTTCCTGAGGCTAAAATTCAAGCTCCAAAACTTGAAGATGAAAAAAAAGAAGAAGATGTGGTGCTTGATTTTTCTTCAAAAGCTAAGCAAAAACCTATTAATCCTTATTTAAATACAAGCAAAAAAGATGATAATTTTTTAAATTTAAAAAACAAACTTTCTCAAGTTAGTTCAGAAATTAGTAAGGTTTCAAACTATCAAGATTTTTCTATGCCAAATCCAAATTATGATAAAAAAATAGAAGCTTTTGAAAAACAAATGAACAAGCTTAATGATAAAATGAATTTACTTGTGGATATGATGTGGGATGATAAGGCAGATTTACGCAAAGAATTAGCTATACCACCTGAGTTTGCAAGTATTTATAAGCAAGCTAAAGCAAGTGGTATGCAAGAAGCGCATTTAGAAGCGATTATGAAAGCAACTATTGAAAATATGCCAAGCACTATGAAAGCAAATCAAGAAGCAGTGCAAAGGTATTTTTACTCACTTTTGCGTAATATGCTTCCATGCCGTTTAGAAAGTGAAATTAAAAAGCAAAAAATCATGATGTTAGTAGGTCCAACAGGAGTAGGTAAAACTACAACTTTAGCAAAGCTTGCTTTTCGCTATGCTTATGGAGATAGACGCTATAAAACCGGTATTATAACTCTTGATACTTATAGAATAGGCGCAGTAGAACAACTTTTTCAATATGCTAAGATGATGAAACTTCCTATTATTGATAGTATAGAGCCAAATGACTTAGATGATGCGATTAGAAGTTTAAATACTTGTGAGGTTATTTTAGTAGATACAACCGGAAATTCACAGTATGATAAGGCAAAACTTGAAAAAACAAAAGAATTTTTATCGCATTCTAATGCGCAAATTGATGTGAATTTAGTGCTTTCAGCAAATACAAAATATGAAGATTTATTAGAAACTTATAATAATTTTTCATTTTTAAATATAGACACTTTAATCATTACAAAATTTGATGAAACAAAAGTATTTGGAAATGTGTTTTCTTTGCTTTATGAAACTAGCACTCCGATGAGCTTTTTTTCCATAGGTCAAGAAGTACCTGATGATATAGAAGTAGCAAATAGCGACTTTTTGGTGCGTTGTGTGTTAGAAGGTTTTAGAAGGGATGAAAATGAGTAATCAAGCAGAAAAATTAAAAGATCTAGTAAAAAATGAAAACTCAAATGTAAAACATACCCATTTTATCGCAGTTACTAGCGGTAAAGGTGGAGTTGGAAAAAGTACTTTTAGTGCAAATTTGGGCAACATCCTAGCTAAAAATGGATATAAAGTAGGGCTTTTTGATGCAGATATAGGGCTTGCAAATTTAGATGTGATTTTAAATGTGCGTGTAGAAAAAAACCTTTTACATGTTTTAAAAGGTGAATGCTCACTAGAAGATATTCTAATAGAAGTCAAGCCAAATTTATGGCTTATCCCAGGTGAGAGTGGCGATGAAATTTTAAAATACAATGATAAAAATATTTATGAGAGATTTTTAAATCAAACAAGTATTTTAGATGATTTAGACTTTTTAATCATTGATACAGGAGCAGGTATTGGTGGCAATATAGGGAATTTCTTAGAAATGTCTGATGAGGTTATTGTCATAACTGTACCTGATCCTGCCGCAATTACCGATGCTTATGCTACTATAAAAACTACTTCAAAGACTAAAGAGAATTTATTAATGGTATTTAATGTAGTTAGAAATGAAAATGAGGCTTTAAGAATTTTTGATAATATTAAAAAAGTAGCAGATATTAACATTAAGCATAATTTAAATTTAGAATTTTTAGGATTTTTAGGTCAAAGTAAAGATATTAGTTCTAGTATTAAAAAAAGAACTTTATTTAGCGATGATGATACTAATGCAAGTGATGAGCTAAAAGCCATAGCTTCTAAGCTTTTATATAGGTTGGAACAAAAAGTGCTTAATAATGTGGGAGATAAAAGCATTATGAGTTTTTTCAAAAAGCTTTTGGATCGTTTTTAGATTGAAGGAAAAAGATGAGACCAGAAAATTTTGTTGCTTTTTTTACTGTTTGTGGTTTTTTTATAGGATTAATGTTCACCATAGTTAATATAGAAGATGCAGTAGAGATAGTTGTGTATACTTGTTTGATTACTTTTGTATTTTATGTGTTAATCCATATAGTAATTATGATTTTTGTAGATGCAAATAAAATTAGTGGTAGAAGCTTTAATAAAGAAAAATATGAAAATGAAAATAATAGCTTTATAGCAGAATTAGCTGCAAGAGAAAAGAAAATGGATTACTTGCTTGAAAAACTTCAAGAAGAGCGTGAAGACCTTAAAAAACTTGATAGCTCTTCAAAAAGAAAAGTAAAACATGCAGCCGCATAATGCTTATGCTTCTACGCTAAAAAAAGAACAAGATGACTTAGTCATCTCTTATATGCCCGCATTAAGAGCTATGGCTTTTAGACTTAAAGAGCGTTTGCCTGCAAGTATTGATGTAAATGATTTAATTAGTATTGGCGTAGAAGAGATGATTAAACTCTCGCGTCGCTATGATAAAGAACAAAATGACAATTTTTGGGGTTTTGCAAGAAAAAGAGTAAATGGAGCTATGCTTGATTATCTAAGAAGCCTTGATGTAATGAGTAGAAGCAATAGAAAAATCATCAAAGATATTGACGCTATTATAGATGAGTTTTATCAAGAAAATGAAAAAGAACCTGATGATGAGTATTTAGCACAAAGATTAAATTTAGAAGTAGAAAAGGTAAAAGAAGCAAGAGCAGCTCATGCTATATCGCTTGTTATGCCTTTAGATGAACAGCTAAATTGTTTTAATGATAGTAATATCATAGAACAAATAGAAAAAGAAGAATTAATAGAAAAAATCAACGCGGTTTTGGAAGAATTTAAAGAAAGAGAAAGGCTTGTGATACAGCTTTATTATTATGAAGAATTAAATTTAAAAGAAATTGCAGAGATTTTAGAGATTAGCGAGTCAAGAATTTCACAAATTCATAAGCGTTTGCTTAAGAAGATTAGAGAAAGGCTAGTTTAATGGCTGAAATACTTTCCCAAGAAGAAATTGATGCTCTTTTAGAAGTCGTTGATGATGATAGCGATGATAGTGCTGCTTCTTCAAAATTAGAAGAAATAGAAGATAAAAGAGATATTGTAGTATATGATTTTAAGCGTCCAAATAGGGTTTCAAAAGAACAACTTCGTTCTATTAAAGGAATTCATGATAAATTAGCTAGAAATCTTGCTTCGCAAATTTCATCTATGATGAGAAGTATAGTTGAGATTAAACTACACTCAGTTGATCAAATGACTTATGGTGAATTTTTGATGTCTTTACCTTCACCGACAAGCTTTAATGTTTTTTCTATTAAGCCTTTAGATGGAAATTGTGTTTTAGAGATTAATCCAAGTATTGCTTTCCCTATGATAGATAGGCTTTTGGGTGGTCAGGGTGAAAGTTTTGACACCTTAAGAGAGCTTACAGAAATAGAACTTAACTTGCTTGATTCTATTTTGCGTATTATTATGCAAAGGCTTAAAGAAAGTTGGATGAATGTTACGGAAATTTATCCAAGTGTTGAAGCAAAAGAATCAAGTCCAAATGTTGTGCAAATTGTTTCTCAAAATGAGATTGTTATCATGGTGGTAATGGAGATTATCATAGGAAATTCAAGTGGTATGGTAAATATATGCTATCCAGTTGTGCATTTGGAAAGTATTTTGAGCCGTTTAGCAAATCGTGATATTATGATGGGTGAAACTTCGGCTAAAAAGTCAAGAAATAAAGAACTTAAAACTTTGATCGGTCGTGCTGAAGTGATTTATGAAGCTATGCTTGGTAAAACTTTTATCAATGTAAATGAATTTTTAGATTTAAAACAAGGAGATATTTTAAAACTTGATAGAAGTGCAGATGATAAAGCTATAGTAGCCATAGATAAAAAAGAAGTATTTTTAGCTCAAGTAGGACTTCATAGATTTAGAAAGTCGATTAAAATCTTAGAACTTATTAAAACTGATAAAGATGAGATTAAAGAAATGCTTGAAAAATATGAAGATGAAAGAAGAGCAAAGGCAAATTCTTATGATGAAAATGAAGAGTTAGAAGAGGAAGAAGATGATCAATGATTTTTTAGGCATATTTGTCAACGAGTGCATAAGCACAATAGAAGGCTTAACAGGGAAAAGTGCTGAATTTAGCGAGTATTATGAGTATGATGTAAATTCTCAAGATTCTATGACTCCGCCATTAGTTAGTGCTACTTTTAGTGTCAATAATGAGATGAAAATCAAAATCTTAGCAAGTGCGGTTTTAATGAGTGCAATTGGTGAGTGGATGATGGGAGAAGAAGAAATCTCTAAAAATAGTGAGCTAAATGAAGATGAAATGGACGCGGCTAAAGAAGCTATACAAAATATCATTTCAGCATTTTCTACAACCTTAGGTGCACAAAAAGAAATTCCAAAAATGGAATTTAGTTTAGAAAATTGTGAATTTGTTGCAGATAGTCTAGAACTTGGCGGCTTTCATAAAATATATTTATATAATGTAAAAATAGCTGATTTAGAAGAGAAAATTTCCTTAGTATTTGATGAGAAAATTTATAAAGTTTTAACTAAAACTGATTTAGAAGAAATTGTTACAACTCATGAAGAGCATACTCAAGACCATAAAACCTTAGCAAGCGTTGAAGAGTTAAGAAATATCGGCTTGATTATGGATGTGCGTTTGCCTATAAGAGTGCGTATTGGTAGTAAAAAAATGCTTTTAAAGGATGTTTTAACTATGGACATAGGTTCAGTTATCGAGCTTGATCAATTAGCTAATGATCCTTTAGAAATTTTAATAGGTGATAAAAAGATTGCCTATGGGGAAGTAGTTATCGTAGATGGAAATTTTGGAGTACAAATTACTGAGATTGGCTCTAAAAAAGAAAGATTAGAGCAATTAAGATGAAAAATTAGTTCTCTAATCAAAAAACAATAAAAATCAATATAAGCTAAAAGGCTTAAAATCAAAATGCAAAGATTTTGGAGTATTTAGCTTGAAAGGTTTTAACTCTTTTTTAGGAGCAACAATTAAAGCATAACCGCCTTTATTATATCTATCCCAAATGCTAAAAAATTGACTTTTAGAGCTTATGTATTCTCCATGGCTTGGATCAAGCACTTGTAAATAATTCCCCTTGTGATTAATAATTACCACAAAATGTGGGAAGCGTGGGTCATCTTCAATTTTTACAAGCATTGGAATATTTACAAGCTTGTCTAAGCTTTCTCTATTGATTTGGTATGAATTGCTTTCATAACCTAGCTTTTTAACTGCATCGCTTAAATCTGCAAAGCTTACCATATCCGTATAAAGCTTTTGTCCGCTCATGGTTTGTAAAAGTTTAAGCTCATCAAACTTTTTATCATCAAGTATATTGATTAAAGTTGCCAAAGATGAAGCCCCACAAGATTGCTCATAAGTTTGTCTTATTACTCTTTCGTTTTTAATTTCTTGATAAGACTTGATTACCCATTCTGCTTTTGCACTCAAAGCAAGAATGGATAAGAATAATAAAATTTTTAAAATTTTCTCCATAAGCTTATCCCAAATATACTATCAGGCGAAGCAGAACTTCCCCCAAAACTAGCATTAACAGAAACTGCGGTATCTGAATTAATGCTATAAGTAGAACCTAAACTTAAAGTTGGAATAGAACGCACTTCAGAATTTTGATAGCCATTGATTTTTTGCTCGGTTTGAAATCTTTGCTCTGCTCCTAAATCCAAAGTAATCTTAGGACTTAGTATGATAGATAAATCCCCACCCACATAAATACTATTTCCATACTCTATTTTAAGGGTTTTAAATTTTCTTGATTGATTATAACCAAAACCGGTATAAATGCTATATACAACAGGGTCGCTATATCCCCTTAAACTAGCTTGTAAGCTTTGTGATTTTAGATAAAAGTTTTTGGTTTGATTGATTGCTTTTTCTCTTTGAATGACTGCAGTTTGAAAGGTAATTTGTGGAATTAAATCTGCAATGCTATCTCCTGTATAAATAAAACCTAGCCATAAACATCAAAACATATTCTGTTTTTACTAGAATACTCATTTGTAAAAAAGTTTGTATATTCAGCTCTTGTATAACTTCCGCCCCCTGACACAAGTATATCGAACTTGGGTGTTAGGGTATAAATGAAAGTTTGAGTTAAAAACACTTGCTTTGTATCATTCCAAATTGTAGGATCTCCACCTACAATGATGTTGGGATAAAGTGCATAAGAATTTGCATTTCCTGTACTAAGCAAAGAAAAGCTTGTGATACTTCTTAAGCCTATTTGCTTTTTAAATAAACTGTCTATACTTAGTTCATCACTAGCAAAAATACAACTAAGTAAAACCATAAATGTTAAGAAAATCTTTTTCATTGTTACCTTTCTAAATATTTTTAGATTTTTTCCATTAAAACAATAAATGTTTCAAATAACAAATTGATTTTAATATGTAATTTATGATATTCTTTAAAAAAGAGTAAAAATAGCTAAAAAAGGAAGTTATGTTAAAGAAGTTAGCAAGTTCTTTAATTTTAGGTTCTTTGTTAGTAAGTTCTGCTTTTGCTGGGGATTTTTTAGCTAAAGTTAGTAATGGTGCTTTAAGTGATAATTCTCAAGGCGTAAAAGTTCTAAATGTAGATGAGATGAAACAAGTTAAGGGTGGGTATCAAACTAGCTTTAAGCTAGTTGGGAATAATGAGTTTTTAGCTTTTGCTAAGCCTAGTTGGACTTCAGAATTAACCTTATTTCAAGATAGTAACGGAGATCAATATTATTGGAATAGAGAAGGGCTTGTCCGATTTGGTGGAATGTGCGGTATAGATACCACAAATTGCTTAGTTAATGGAAAACATACATACACAAATCAACAAAGACTTTTGGAAACTATGAGTATAGTAGGAAATGATCCTTATCACAATTTTATTGGATATACTGTAAAAAGAAATATTGGTGTTTCTAATTTAGGAAAAAGATTTGTATATTTCTCCTATGGTGTAGCTGTTATTAACGAACAATTAGGTAGTTGGTATAGAGTAAAATCGAGCACTGTTTTAAACAATTACAAAGTAATTAAAGAAATAAGTTCAAAATATAAGAATGATCATGGAATTAGCTCTTGGTGGTTATTCTATAAAATAAAAAGGATAAGTTAATGATAAACGGTATAAATTTCAATTTAAATCATCATCACACTATCTTAAATTTAAATAATAAGAAAGAAGATGAAAAATTTTCAAATAATACAATGACTGAAAATTCTATTTATCGTGGGAAAAATTTGAATTTAATTCTAAAATATTCGGACTTGATAAAAGTATTAGCAAAAAAGATATGAAAAAATTTAATAACTTTATGAAGTCAAATGCTTTAAAAGATCCAAATAAAATAGAAAAATCTTCACTTAAAAATCTTGGTAAAGATTATAATAGTTGGGATATAAAAGATGAAGATATTAAATTGATGAACTTTTCCTCTTACTCTCAAATGTTTAATCTTGGATCTGATATTACTAAAAAAGCATCTAATTTTAGAAAAGAATTTAATAATCTTATGCAAGAAGATTTAACTCTAGAGGAATTTAAAACTAAATATCTTGATTTTAAACAAAGACACGATGAGTTTGTAAAAGAATTTGAAATAGCTATGGGCGATAAAATGTTACTTAATGATAATAATGATACTAGCATACAAGAAAACAAAGAAACTTTTAAACCTATACAAGCAGAAAGTAAAAACAAAGAAACTTACAAAGATGATAATATAAGAAACGAGCTTGTAAAAAAACTATTAGAAGGTAAATTTAGTACAAGCGATGAGTTGAAAATTCTTTTTGGTGTTAAAATAGATGTAAAGATTTAAATAATAACGAATTTACTAAAATCTTTTCATAATTAAGTGTGTATAATATATAAAAGTGTGAATTTGAAAGTTTAGAAATTTAAAAAAATCTAATTTAATGCAGTTTGCAAAAGAAAATTATTTAAAAATTACATAAAAGATTATTATAAAAATTTAGCTAGAATGGAATTTATTTTAACTAAAGGTTATAAAATGAATGAAAAAATAATCCAAGATTTAGAAAAATTTGCTAACATGCCAAACCTAAAAAATGCTATAACTTTTTTTGGTTCTGCAAGATTAAAAGAAGACAATGAGTATTGTATTTTGGCTTCAAAATTAGCTCAAAAGTTAGCTGATGAGGGTTATGGCATCATCAGTGGCGGTGGCGGTGGTATTATGCAAGCTGCAAATTACGGGGCTATGCAAAGTCAAGCTTCGCACTTGAAATCTTTTGGATTTAATATACATTTACCATTTGAGCAAAAAGCAAATGACTTTTTAGAGTATAATATCACTTTTAAGAGCTTAGCCATTCGCAAAATGGCTCTTATCCAAAAGAGTCTAGCTTTTGTGATTTTCCCAGGCGGCTTTGGAACATTAGATGAATTTTTTGAAATTCTTACTCTTAAGCAACTTAGTTTTAAAAAAGATGTTCCTATTATTTTAGTTGGGCAAAAATTTTGGCAACCTCTTGATGAATTTATCAAAACTTCTTTACTAGAACTTGGAACTATATCTAAAAATGATGAGTTAAAGTATAGTATAAGTGATGATTTAGATGAAATTATAAGAATGATAAAGGAAAAAGATGAAAATTCTTGTTGCAATGAGTGGGGGTGTAGATAGCACTGTAACTGCTTATAGGTTAAAGCAAGCAGGACATGAGATTATAGGTTGTTATATGAAGCTTCATGGAAAAGCTAATTATCATGAAGAAAATATACAAAAAGTTGAAAAAGTTGCTAAATTTTTAGACATCAAATATCATATTTTAGACTTACAAGAAGATTTTAAAAATCAAGTTTATATGCCTTTTGTTAATACCTACAAAGAAGGAAAGACGCCAAATCCTTGTGCTTTGTGTAATCGCTTTATTAAGCTTGGCAAGCTTTTAGAATTTGCTAAGAGTTTGGGTTGTGAGAAATTAGCCACAGGTCATTATGCAAGGATAGAAAATGGTTTGATTAAAATTGCAGTTGATGAGAGTAAGGATCAAAGCTATTTTTTAGCAAATGCAGAGAAAGAGGCTTTGGAATATTTGATTTTCCCTCTTGGAGAGATGAGAAAAGAAGATGTGAAAAAATTTGCTTCTACAATCGATGTTTTAAAATCTTTTGCAACACAAAAGGAAAGTTCTGAAATTTGTTTTGTGGAAGATACTTATGTGCAAGTTTTAGATCAGTTTATGGATACTAAAATTCCAGGTATTGTAAGAGATAGTAGTGGCAAAGAAGTAGGAAAACACGAAGGTTATATGCACTATACCATAGGTAAAAGAAGAGGTTTTGAAGTGCGTGGGGCTCATGAGCCACATTTTGTATTAAAAATTGATCCTAAAAAAAATGAAATCATAGTAGGTAAAAAAGAAGAACTTAAGATAAGTGAATTTAATCTTGATAATATTAATTTATTTGTTGATGCTAAAGAGCTAGATTGTGAAGTAAAAATACGCTATAGATCAAGATCGACCCCATGTAAAGTTTTGATTAATGAAGATAAAAGTGCAAAAATCATTTTACAAGAGCCTGTTTATGGGCTTGCTAGCGGACAAATGGCGGTATTTTACGATAAAGATTTGGTTCTTGCAAGCGGATTTATAAATTAACGCTAAAGGGTTGCACCCCTTTGGCGTTGTAGTGTTTATTCTAATAAATCTTTTAGTGGAATTTCTAAACTTTTAGAAATTTTATATAGGTGTTCCAAATTAAAATGTTTACCATATCGATTACACTCACAATTTGAATAAAACGCAACGGATTTTATACCTATATCTAAGGCTAGTTCAAGCTGAGAAATTCCTTTTTTCTCTCTAAAATTTCTTATATTTGATGATACTTTTTTATAAAAATTTAAAATTTCTTCTTCGCTAGAATTGCTAAAGTCCTCTTCCATTTTTTATCCTATAGGATTAATATGAAATTAAACTTTACAAAGATATAATTTTTTTAAATATATCCTATAGGATAAATTAAAGAGGTAATAATATGATAAAGAAAATTATCAGTAATAACAGAAAGAGAATTTTTGACACGATCAATACAAAAGAAGTGAAGATAAAATATCTTGAAAATAATGAAATTTGTATTACGCTAATAAATATAGAAGATAAGAAGTTTAATAATTTTAGATTTAATTGTTTGGAAAATTTTAAAGATGATATTTATAAATTTCTTACAGAAGAAACACAAGAAAACTTAATGGAAATAAAAAATTCTATTGCTCAATTTAGTTATCAAGAAAATTTAATGTTAGGAGTTGGTCAATGAAAAAAATTATAATATTATGCGTTTTAGCAAGTATGAGTTTTGGTTATTATTTAATTAATAACCCTGATGATTGTTATGTTGAAGAGCAAAATTATGAAAGTGCAATAAAGGACTATGAATATTATCAAAATAATTACAATTACAAAGCAGCTCAAGAAGCAAAAAGAAAATTGGAAAGATGTTATAGAGAAAAACAACTTAAACACATGAGAGACGTAAAAAGAAAACTTGATCAAAATTGGTAAATTAATAAAATTATAGTGATTTATTTAAAGAATAAATCACTTTATAGAGTTAAAATATCTCCATAATGCTTATATCAAACCATAAAAGATCAAATTTAAGTAAAATTCCATAAATTACTGCACTAAATAATCCTGCGAAAATTCCTGCTAAAACATCATCTAGCATTACACCCAAACCACCTTTTGTTTTTTTGTCAATTTTACCTATGATAGAAGGTTTTGTGATATCAAAAAATCTAAATAAAACAAAAGAAAGCAAAAAAGTAAAAACACTCTGTCCGCAAATTGCCAAGGCTAAAAATACCCCAACAACTTCATCTATTACAATATGCTTATCATCGTGTATGCCTGTTTGTTTTTCATATTGATCGATGATTTTTATAGAGATTAAAAAAAGTAAAATTGCAAGCAAGATCAAAGTTCCTATGCCCAAATACCTTAAAATAAAAAAAGCAGGGATTAGTGCTGCTATCGTGCCAAAAGTTCCTGGAGCTTTATTAATACTACCTGAATAAAAAAAAGTTAAAAATAATTTTTGCATGATTACACCATATATGACATTTGATGAAGTTTTATAAGTTGCTCATAAAATTCTTTATCGCTTCGATACTCTAAAATACCATGTGTAGGGAAAAGATTACTATAGATATTTTGTTTATTATGAAAGCGATTTGGGAAAAGCTCAGATAAAATCAAAGCTGAAATTTCTCTTCTTATAAAAACTGCTGGTGGAATGATACCAAGTCTAAGTAAATTTTTTAAAGAATCACCATGGTATTTCATATGATGATGAGCTCCATGGGGACATGATTTGGTACTTACTACCATTTTACATTCATCACAAAATACAAATTCAGGAAGTATGGTAACTTCTATATTATAATCTTTTGCAAAATCATCAAGCACGGTAAAGGTTCTGTTTTGATTAAAATACATTCCAAGTCCTGCATGATTTTGTCCTACAAAAAGTTTATTGCAATCAAAACTTTTAGCCAAAGCACACTCAAGCACAGGGTTTAAATGCGAGGCAAAAATTTTGATATTATGCAAAGGTATGAGTAAAACCCTAGAAGATGGTAAGTAATTTTGCGCAAAAACATCAAAACAACGCTTTTTGAGTTTTAAGCTCAATCCGTTGTTTTCATAGGATTCTATAAGGAAAATAATCACTAAATCAGATTGTTCTATAGCCCATCTTAAAATTCTCTCATGTGCTCTATGAAAAGGATCAAAACTTGAAACAATGGCTGTGATATTAGAAGGATTTAATCTTTTTTTGATTTTTTCAAAATCTTCTTTAATGGCTTTGATATTATTGTGATAAATTTCAAATTCGCCACTTATACAAATTTTTCCAAAATCTTGGATCAAGCAAGCATTAGGTCTAAAAATATCATTGCTATTTTTATCATTTTCAAATTTGCTTTCTAAAATGATATGTCCTATGGGTTTATCATTGCAAATAAAGTCTATTTTATCGCCAACTTTTGCATTTTCTAAAGCAGTATTATTTTCTTTTGTACTTGCAGGTGCAAAGGTAAGAGTATAAGGAATTTTTTGTTTATGTATCATTCCTGTGGCTATAACTTCATCTCTTTCTTTTTGATTCATTAATTTTGTAAAAGAACCAAAAACTCCTTCTTTGATAAAACATAAAACTTCGTATTCTTCTTCTGAGATTGTAATACTATTTTTTCTTTGTAATGCCATATTTTTTCCTTTTTTCCCATAAAGATTTTCTAGAAATTCCTAATTTTTTTGACAAATCTGTATCAGGAAAGACATTTTGATAACTAATGATAATATGTTTAACATAATCATCAATAGTTAAAATTCCATTACTTTCGAAGTTTTTCTCATCCTCACCCAGTTCTAAAATTTGAAAATCACTATGTTCAACATTTGTACTTGTATGTATAATAACAGCTTTTTTTAAAGCAAGGTTTAACACTTTTTCTTTGTCTGATGATTTTAGAGTTTGGAAATTTACAAGATAGTATAAACAATTATCTTTAAAGATTTTATCTAAATTTTGTTGATGTGAAAGATCTATGTAAATATTTGCGACATTATGCTCATTGGTATAGTTAAATACAAAATGATCTGCAAAATTTTGATTATTAGTTTTTAAAATCAAAGGCAATTTGAATTTTTTATAATCAAAAGTTGGTAATTTAGCTGTCTCAAATTTATGTTTTAAATAAGACTGATAAGTATGATTTAAAATATTTATTTTCTTAAATTCTTGAAAATGTTTGATTTTTCGCGTTAATTCTTCTATCATAAAAGGCTTTTGTATATAATCACTCGCACCGGCTTTTAGTGGCGCTAAAACTGTATCTGAGCTTATATAAGATATAAGTAAAATAATAATTTTATGCTTAAAAATTTCTACAATATGTTCAAAATTAGCCATACTAGTAGAAAGCAAAATGATTTCATAATCATGATGAGCAAGCTCATTAACATTTGCAATAATATCACAATCATAACCTATAGAATTAAGTTTTGAACCTATGCTTTGAGCTAAATAAAATTCATTTTCTACTATTAAAACTTTCATAATTTCATCCAATCAAAATATTTTAAATTCGCACTTACTAAAACAGCAATTCCTTCTTTTCTTCCTACAAAACCTAAATGCTCTGTGGTGGTGGCTTTGATATTGATTTTATTTGGTGTTACTTTTAATATTTTGGCTATATTAAAAGCAATATCTTCTTTAAAATCTTTCATCTTGGGCGTTTGTGCAATGATTGTAATATCAGCATTCACAAGCTCAAATCCATAATTTTGCACCAAAGTATAAGCATTTTGCAATAAAAGCATAGAATCTGCGTTTTTATATTGTATATCATTATCTGGAAAAAGTTCTCCAATATCTCCAAGTCCTGCTGCACCTAAAAGCGCATCAATTAGTGCATGAGCTAGCACATCTCCATCAGAATGAGCTTTCAAGCCCATATTTTCATGTACTTTTACTCCGCCTAAAAGTAAGGCCCTTTGCTCTCCAAATTCATGCACATCAAAGCCATTTCCATTAAAAATTTCCCAAGATGGTTTTGGTAAATTTAAGCTTTTTAAATCTTCTTTAAAGGTAATTTTTTTAGCTAACTCATCACCTTGTACATACCAAATCTTACCACCAATAGCTTGTATTGCTGTACTATCATCGGTAAAATTTGCATTTTGCTCTAAAGCTTTTTTGAGCATACTTGTACGAGAAAGTTGAGGGGTTTGTATGAGTTTTATTTTATCTCTGTCGATAACTTCTTGAGCATAAATTGCTGTATCGCTTACTTTTAAAACAGGTGTAATACACTCTGCTTTATCGTAATTTTCTATAATATTATTAAAAAGGTTTTTAGAAATCAAAACCCTTGCGACATCGCTAACTAAAACATATTCACTTTGTACTAAATTTAAAGCATTAAGTAATGATTGTGCTCTTGTATTACCGCCTTTAACAAAATGATACTCAGGTGCAAATCTTTTCATATAAGAAATATTACCAGAAGTAACAATTACTTGTTTAAAAGGGTAAAAAGAACTTAAATTTTTAGTTGCATAAAGCCATAATGGATGTTCACCTAGTCTTAAAAACTGCTTTTTTACCGGAGCATTAAATCTTGATGACTCCCCTGCTGATAGCATAATCAAGGAAATATCTAACATTTGTTACACCTTAATTTTTTATTAATGTTACGATATTATACACCATAAAAGCCAAAATTTATATTTAAGTTAGTAGAATTAATCATTTTAAACAACAAGGAGAAAAATTGAAGGAAAAAATCGAAGAAAGACTAAAACAAGTTATATATCCGGGATTTAAAAAAGATATAGTAAGTTTTGGTTTTGTAAAAAAGATTGATTTGAATGAAAAACAAGCTCATATTGTAGTCGAAATCGTTTCGGCTAATGCTCAAATTGCACAAGAACTTAGACTAAACATTGCAAATGTTTTAAAAGATTTAAATTTAGAGCTTAATTTAGAAATCATACAGCCAAAAATTCCTGAAGAAAAAAGCAATTCAAGAAGTGGTAAAAATATCGCTCCACAAATTAAAAATTTCCTTATGATTTCAAGTGGAAAAGGTGGGGTAGGTAAAAGTACTACAACTTTAAATTTAGCGATTTCTTTGGCTAAAATGGGTAAAAGGGTAGGGCTTTTGGACGCAGATATTTATGGGCCAAATATACCAAGAATGCTAGGTGAGAGTAAAAGCAAACCTGAAATTGTAGGTCAAAAAATTCGTCCTATTTTATCTCATGGAGTTTATATGATGAGTATGGGTGTGTTGATAGAAGAAGGTAAGGGTTTAATGTGGCGTGGCTCTATGATCATGAAAGCGATTGAACAACTTTTAGCTGATGTGCTTTGGCCTGAACTTGATGTATTATTGCTTGATATGCCTCCAGGAACAGGTGATGCGCAAATTACCCTAGCTCAAAGCGTGCCAGTGAGTGCGGGTGTGTGTGTAAGTACTCCTCAAGTAGTGTCTTTAGATGATAGCAAAAGAGCGCTAGATATGTTTGAAAAATTGCACATTCCTGTTGCAGGTATTATAGAAAATATGAGTGGCTTTTTATGTCCTGATAATGGTAAAGAATATGATATCTTTGGTAAAGGCACCACAGAAGAAATGGCAAAAGCTTATAAGTGTGAAGTTTTAGCTCAAATTCCTATCGAAATGAGTGTAAGAGAAGGTGGAGATAGCGGTAAGCCTGTAAGTTTTTATATGCCTGAGAGTGTAAGTTCAAAAAGATATTTACAAGCTGCTGAAAAAATTTGGGAATTTATAGAAAAGGTTAATCAAGAAGGTAAAGTAGATAATTCAGCTATTCAACCTATAATGAATGGCAAAAGCGCGTGCTCGCAATAAGGAGGAAAATATGCCAATAGAAAGTAAAGAAGAATTTTTAAATTTAATCAAGCAAATCGAACAAAGGATTAATTATAAAAAGCCTAAAGCTTTTGCTATAGCAAGACTTGATCTAAGTCAAGTTGATCCTAATAAAAAACTTCAAGCTAATTTTGGTGTGATTAATTTTGAGCAAAATTATGCCGCTGCAGCTGTTATGTTTGAAGCTTTTTTTAGAAGAGGGGTTGATGTTGATTTTAATGAAAGTGAGTTTGTGGCTACTTTGATTAAAGAGGATTTGGACTTTGCACTTGAATGCTTTGCGCCATTTTTACAAGAGCAAGGTCATAAAAATATAGAAGCAATTAAAGCAGCAAAGGAAAATTTTAGAGAAAATGCTTTTTCTTTTGTTTGTATTTTTGAAGATGAAGCACCAAAAAGCTTAGAAAGTGTGTATTTAAAACTTTACTTACTTTCAAATAAAAAAGTACCTTTGAGGAGTTTAAATTTAACAGGTGCTTTTGGGATTTTACCAAATGTTGCATGGAGTGATAATAAGCCTATTGATTTGGACTTTTTAAGAGAAAATGAGATTGATTTAAAAATGAGTGGAAGGTATCCAAGGATTGATTATGTAGATAAATTTCCAAGATTTTTAGCTCATGTTATTCCTGAGGATAATACTAGAATTTTAGAAAGTTCTAAAGTAAGAATGGGGGCGGTTTTAGCTGCAGGTACTACTATCATGCCAGGGGCTGCTTATGTGAATTTTAATGCAGGTACAACTGGAGCTTGTATGGTAGAAGGGCGTATTAGTTCATCAGCTGTTGTGGGCGAAGGTAGCGATGTAGGAGGCGGTGCTTCTATACTTGGTGTTTTAAGTGGTACAAGTGGTAATGCTATTAGTATTGGTAAAGCTTGTCTTTTGGGCGCAAATTCGGTTACAGGAATTCCTTTAGGGGATAATTGTATCGTTGATGCAGGCATTGCTGTTTTAGAAGGGACTAAATTTGCTTTAAAAAATAAAGAAGAACTTCAAAAAATCAATCCTGATTTTAAATTTGACAAAGATATATACAAAGGTTTAGAATTGGCAGGGCTAAATGGCTTACATTTTAGACAAGACTCTCAAAGTGGAGTGATGATAGCAGCTTTAAACAAAAAAGCCGTAAAACTTAATGAAGATCTACATTAAATTCTTAGCCCTTATGGGTTAAGAATTTTAAAACTCATGTTGTAGATTTTAAATTAAACTATAGATATTGTAAAAATGATTTTTAGTATTTAGCTTTTTTAGTGAAAATTCCTACATAAAAGCTTGGGCTGAATACTTATCTAAATAATATTTTGTGATGATCATTTTTCAATGATATATTTTTGTTTAAAAATACATTGAGTTGCTATAAACTATAATTATAAAATAGTACTTAAGCGAACTTGGAATTTTATAAGAGTAGTTTCTCTTAGGAAGTTAAATTTGTTTTTTGACTTAAAGCAATAAAGCTTTGTAAGTCAAAAAACATTATAAATTCTTACATAGAGCAAGTATTTTGGATAGTTGAATTAAGCATCCAAAGAACTTTTTCGTATTTTGCGATATTTTCTTGAGCAAATGCTGCAGTTGTAGTATCGCTTGCTTTTTCAGCTTCTTCATTTAATTTTTTAAATTCAGCTAAAAGATATTTATAATCTTCTCTAATAAATTCTAAAACTTCTACAGGAGTAAAGCAATCTTTACCATTTTCTAGTTTTGGGCTTTTTGCATTTTCCATTAAAACTTTTTGGCAAGTAATAGCTTTTTCTCCAAGTTGTAAAACTCTTTCAGCGCAATCATCAAAAAGTTCTGCCATTTCTTCATAAGCTTTTTCTGTATATTCATGAATTGAAAAAAACTGTAAACCTTTTACATTCCAATGATAATTATGAAATTTAACCCATAAATGATGAGCATCTGCTTGTAATTGTAATAATTGTTTTGTTACTGACATGTTATCTCCTTTTTTTATTTTTAAAATTATAACATAAAATTCTTAAATAATAATTATTATTATCTAATAAATTTTAATGTTAATAATTATTATATTTTCATTATACTCTTTTTTTACAATAAAGCAAATTTATTTACTTAATATATTTTTGAGTATTAATTTTCCCACCTCTACGCCAGGTTGATCATAAGTGTTAATTCCAAGCATAATGCCACATGCAGAAGTAAATAACTCATAATAATACATCAAATACCCACAGTGATAAGCATCTAATTTCTCAAGTTCTATTACATCAACACTTAAATTTTCAGCAATTAATGCATGCATAGTTGCATCGCATTGCGCGTTTAAAAGATTATGTAAATTAACTTCATTAGTAAAATCACAATTTTGTAAATGATTAAAGCTTATATTTGGGATACTAGGAGATTTTTGACTATCTTTGATTTTTAAAAAAGTAACAGTTTTATCTTTGGGTCCATCCATGATAAGTTGTAAAAAGCTATGCTGATCTCTAGCACCAATTAAAGCAATAGGAGTTAAACCTATGCGTTTAAAGCCTTGTTTTTTACCTAGACTTTCAGCAATTAGTTGAATATACCATTCATTAAAACCTTTAAAAGCATCCCCATAAGAAAAAAGCACATTAATATGTGCACTTTTATGTGTGCAGTAATGATAAGCCTTTTGCAAAATTTGATCACATTTTTTCTCAAAAAAATCCACATAACAAGCTTTTGCACCTTCTAATAAGGCTTTAGTATCATAGCCACAAAAGCTCAAAGGAACAATACCAATAGCAGATAAAACACTAAATCTACCACCGACATTTTTAGGTATAAAAAAGCATTTTATGTTTAATTCTTCTCCTAGTTTGTGAAGTTTTGACTCAAAATCAGTAATAAACACAAAATTTTTGTGTAAATTTTCATTTTTAAAATCAAAATGAGCAATGATGAGTTTAAATAAAGAAATCACTTCTATAGTTGTACCTGATTTACTTGCTATGATGAAAAGTGTTTTTTGGGGATTTATTTTTTGCATAGTTTGGGTAAAAGTATGTGAGGAAGTATTATCTATAATGAAAAGTTTTTTTTCTTCTACTTGATCAAATAAAAGCTCTTTTAAAGCTTTAACCCCACAACTTGATCCACCCATGCCCACTAAAACGATATTTTCTATATGAGTTTTAGTTGCGATAAATTCTTTGCTTTCTTTGATTAAATCAAAGCTTGTATCTACTAAGTGATAATACCCTATATCGCCACTTTCTAACTCATCATTCATTCTATTTGCATAAGCGGTAATTTTTTTAAAATCTTGGGTTTTAAAAAATAAAGTATTATTTAGCATTTTTACTTTTCTCATAAAAATAATTTGTCGCCTCAACAAAGCCTTCTACGCTTCCACAATCAAACCTTTTTCCTTTAAATTTATAAGCTAAAACCATATTATTAGTTGCTTGTGAAAGTAATGCATCAGTTAGTTGAATTTCTCCGTTTTTACCTGCTTTGGTATTTTCTAAAATACCAAAAATATCAGGTGTTAGAATGTATCTTCCTATGATGGCTAAGTTACTCGGAGCATCTTTTGGATCAGGTTTTTCCACCATAGAATTTACCATGATTAAATCCTCTTCCACAGCATTTCCTGCTATAACCCCATAGTTTGAAACTTGATCAGCTTCAACTTCCATCACAGCTATAACAGAGCAGCGGTATTTTTCATAAATTTTTACCATTTGAGCTAAGACATTTACCCCATCTTCATTTACACATAAATCATCTGCTAAAATAACTCCAAAAGCTTCATCTTGCACTAAAGGCTTTGCTTTTAAAACCGCATCTCCTAAGCCTTTCATTTCATTTTGCCTTGTAAAAGTAAAAGTGCAGCGATCTATGAGTGTTCTTATTTCACTTAAAAGATATTCTTTTTTAGTACCTGCGATTTGGTGTTCAAGTTCATAAGAAATATCAAAATAATCCTCCAAAGCTCTTTTTCCACGCCCTGTAACAAAGCCCATAGTTTCCATACCAGCTTCTAAAGCCTCATCCACACCATAATGAATTAAAGGCTTAGTTAGTATAGGTAGCATTTCTTTAGGTAGGGTTTTTGTAGCAGGTAAAAATCTAGTACCATAACCTGCTGCAGGAAAAATACAAGTTTGAAGCATAGTTTATCCTTAAATTTTTATAAGTTGTTTTGATTATAATTTTATTTAAATATTATAACTAATTTAAGGAAAAAATGAAAACTATTGATCAAATTTATCAAGCAAAAATAGAAATCAAAAAATCAACTTTTTTGTCTTTTTTATGTCCTTTTGAAGATTTTCAAACTTTAATGCAAAAGCTAAGAAATGAGCATTTAAAAGCCGTGCATTTTGTATATGCTTATAGGTATTTAAATGAATTTGATCAAATCATAGAAGATAAAAGCGATGATGGTGAGCCAAAAGGAACTTCTGCTATGCCTTGTTTGAATGTATTAAGAGGGGCTTTGCTTGTTAATTGTGCGGTGATTGTGGTGCGTTATTTTGGAGGGATTAAACTTGGTACAGGTGGTCTTGTAAGAGCTTATAGTGAAGCTACAAATGAAGCTATTTTAAATGCAATGCTTTTAGAATTTGAAGCTAAAAATATTTTAAGTTTAAACATTCCTTTTTATCTTTATGCAAGATTTGAGCATTTTTTAAATAAAAATAACATTTCTTATGAAAAAAAATTTCAAGAAAATGTTGAATTGATTTTAAGTGTTAATGCAAAAGAAGAAGAGGAATTTAAAAAATTTGCAAAAGAGTTTGAATTTAGTGGACTTATTTGGAAGTAAGCGTTTGCTTACTTCATTTTCATAAAGAATTTAAAAGATCTTTTACCATATCTTTTTGTGGCTCTTGTTTTTCTTCTATATTAACTTGCATAGGAGTTTCGTTTTGTCCTCTAAAACGATAATTGTAAATATTTGACATATTTGAGCTAAAAATTCCTGTGCTAAATTGATCTTGACTCATGGCTTTTGAAAAAAGCTCATCAAGTTTTATACTTTGCTCGTTTAAATTTTCGCTATTGTTTTGACTAAGTAAAGACATAAAGTCTTCATTAGCTCCTTGAGTGCTTTTATAGGCACTACTTTGACCATATCCATACTCTTTAACCGATAAATTATCATGGTTAACTTGCATGTTTTCTCCTTTCAAAATATTACAAGGAAAAAACAAGCAAAAATCATTCCTTAATCACCATGAGTTGGGTAGTATTCAGCTTCTATTTCATTGTTTTTGATAAACTCTTCTCTAGCTTTATTACAGCGCTCATCTCTTAGTTTTCTATAAGCATTTCTACTTTCTAATTCTTGAGAAGTTAAAGGGCGATCTTCTAAAAATGAAATGTGAAAATAAGTATCATCTTCTTTGCTGAATTTTTCATAAAATTCAACATAGTCAAAATAATCTTTTTCACTTTGAAAATCAATACTTTCTTCTACATAAATAGTTGGGCCAAAACCTCTGTGATTTTGAGTAAAATGTCCAAAACCAGCTGCATATTTTATCTTAAACGAATTCATTCTAAACCTCCTAAAAATTCGTCATAATTTCCTTTAAAGTCTGTTAATTTCCCATCTTCTAAAAACCATATACGATTAGCAAAAGCACTAATTAGCTCTCTATCGTGACTTATGCATATCACACAACCTTTGAAATTATACAAGGCTTCACCTAATGCAATGATACTTTCAAGATCTAAATGATTATCCGGTTCATCTAAAAGCAAGAAATTTCCGCGTTCTAACATTAATCTTGAAAGCATTAAGCGGTGTTTTTCACCTCCACTTAAGCTAGAAGCCATTTTTTCTTGATCACTTCCGCTAAAGAGCATTCTACCAAGACATTTGCGAATTTCATCTAAATCTTTGAATTTTTCACTCATTAACCATTCATAAAGTTTCAAATTTTCATTGATTAAATTTGTCGTATCTTGTGAAAAATATCCCATTTCTATGGTAGCACCAAGGTGGATGTGGCCACTATCAGGTTCTAATTTTGATGCAATGATTTTAGCTAAAGTGCTTTTTCCAACACCATTTGCTCCGATTAAGGCTATTTTATCACCTTTTTCTAATTTTAATTCTAAATTCTCAAATAAAGTTTTATCATAAGCTTTGCTAATACCTTTTAATTCTAAAACTTCATTTCCTATTTCTCTATTTGTTCTAAAAACTATACTAGGATCACGCCTACTTGAAGTTTTAATCTCTTCAAGCTCAAGTTTTTCTAAAGCTTTAGCTCTACTTGTAGCTTGTTTGGCTTTTGAAGCATTAGCACTAAAACGGCGTATGAAATTTTCTAATTCTTCTCTTTCTTTTAAAGTTTTATCGCGTTTGAGTTCAGCTTGTTTAGCAAGTAAGGTTGAAGCCATATACCAATCATCATAATTTCCAGCAAAATCGCGTATTTGTTTAAAATCCACATCTAAAATTCTTGTACAAACTTTATTTAGAAAATGTCTATCATGGCTAATTACTACTAAAGTTCCCTCATGTCTTAAAAGTTCATTTTCAAGCCAAGAAATAGCTTCTAAGTCAAGGTTGTTTGTAGGTTCATCTAAAAATAATACATCAGCACCTAAAAATAATACTTGAGCTAATAAAACTTTAAATTTATCCGCACTTTGTAAAGTACTCATGAGAGCATTAAAATCTTTAATATTTAAAGAGCTAAGAATTTTTTCACATCTAAGCTCGCAATCATAGTTTGGATCTTCTTCTGCTGTTATGATTTCAAGCTCGCTTAATCTATCATTAATTTCATCGGTAAATTCTTCACTCATATAAAGTTTTTCTTTTTCTTTTAGTGCATCATATAATCTTTTATTTGCACACATTACCGCATCTTTGATAGTGTAGTTTTCAAAAGCAAATTGATCTTGTCCCAGTACTGCGATTTTTAAATTTGGATCTATGCAAATTTCTCCACTGCTTGATTCTATTTCACCTGAGAGAATTTTTAAAAAGGTTGATTTTCCTGCGCCATTTGCACCTATAAGTCCATATCTTTCACCACGGTTTAATTTTAAATTTACATCTTCAAATAAAAGTTGATTTGCAAAACGCATAGTGAGATTTTTTATTTCTACCATAATTTTCCTTAGAATTTTTACTTATAAAAATTTTTAAGAAATTGTAACAAAAAAAGACTTGAAATTAATTGAGTATAAATTTTGCTTGGCAATAAAATAAAATTTCATTGCCAAAATAAACTAATAATCCAAAAGTTCTACAAAAACTTGTTTTTTATCATCGCTAAATTGAGCACTATATGAAATTTGTACTTCATGCTCTCCCCCATCAAATATAATTCCTTTTAAAGTGCCTCTTGCATAATTTTCTCTCATATCATCTGGCATTTGTGGGTAAGTTAATTTCAAACTAGCTCTACAAAAACTTGTTTTTTTATCATTACTATCTTGAGTTATAAAACTACTAAAAGAAGTATAACCCACTTCATTAGCATAATCTTTTAAGTCAAATATAGGTTTTAAATGAGCTCTTAAAATTCCAATGGTATCGGTAGATAATATAGCCTCTAAATCCCTTATATCCATGCCATTTAAGCTTATTTTTAAGGCCTTTAAAGACTGCTCACTTAGCCCATACTCAATATAAACCCACTCATCATCATCTAAAATACTTTTTAATGTAAGCTGAACAACTTCATCATCGCATTTTGGCTTATTATTAAAACATCCTGTAAATAACAAAACCATTATGAAACTTAATAAAATATTTTTCATTGCTTATTTGGTTATTATTTTAATAAACTTGATAATTTCACTATTATTAGCCCCATCTTGACTTAAAAGATTTTTTAATAAATCTAAGCTAAGCTGTGGCGGAAATATAAGATAAGAATTTTTAGGAAAATCATTTGATTTTAAACCTATGCAAAATTTTTCATCTTTATTTGTATATGTTTTTCCAGCGACAATTTTAAAAGTATTTTTCTCATAAATCAAAGTGGGTTCTGTTTCAAAAGGTGCGTGTTTTTCATTCATTTTATCTCCTTAAATAAGTAAAAATTGAGAATATTTTCTTCCACAAATATACTAAGATTTTATATCGTCTATAATTAAGTTAATTTTTTCAAGATTTTGATTTCTAAGCAATACGCCAACTATAAACAAATCTATAAACCAAATACCAAAATTACCATAATTGATTATATTTGAAGTAGCTATCCAAAATGAATCATATGAGGAATCAGCAATAAAGCCAATTATCATAGCAAGCAAAGTTAAAACTAATCTAAAAATTCCCCATCCAATTTGACCTATATAAAATCTTGCAACACCAAAACCACCTAGTAAAAAATTGTAAACCCAAAAGACTAGAGTTGGGTTTTTGAGCTTGGTGTATTGAAGTCTTGTATATACTTTATCCAACTTATCAGAACTTAAAGTTTCAAATTTCTTTTTTAAATCTTCATTTGACATAATAGGATCAGAATATTTATATCCTCGACTTATTCTTTTTCTAAAAGACCCATATTCTTTTGGTAATTTATTTTTTATTGATAAAAATAAACTTGTAGCATCCATTCTTTCACTCCTTAACTTAAGATAACTTGAATTATTCCACAATTTAGCTTAATTAATATTGAAATAATCAATATTAATTAAATAAAACATAGAATATTTCAATTGTTTTTAATAAAGAATTTTTAATGTAAAATCAGCCCATAAGTATTTAAAAATTTAGGGTAGCTTATGGCAAAAAAGAGCAAACGCGATATGGCATATGAATTAGATATTGATGTTAGCACTTTGTATAATTGGAGAAAATACAAACCTAATTTATATCGCATCGTTATGCTTGGCTTTAAATTTGATGAACTTTTGGAAAAAAATAAAAAAAATTATGAAGAGCTACTTGAGATAAATCAAACCATACAAGATGAAATTGCAAAATTTAAATAAAAATAATTTAATGATTTTAATATATTTATTAGCTTTTTAATTTCGTAAAGTTTTATTTTAAAAGTTTTTTCGTGTTATCATTTGTTGCTTTGAAATTTAACTATCTAAGATAAATTACATTATTTTTTACTAAGCATATTTCAGGCATATTTATTTTAATTTCTATTTTTATTTTACTTATAATATGTATTAAAAAAATAATTCAAAATTGTTGTATAATTTTTAAAATTATTTTTAAATTAAGGTTATTTGATTGAGTTTAGTTTTATTATCTTTTTTACCTTCTTTTAGTTTTGTTTTGGAATTTTTAGCTTTATTTTTAGCTTATTTTTTTAAGCAAAATAAGATTTTTTTCTTGCTTTTGTTGATTTTATGTGCTAGGGCTTTATCTTTAGTGGCAAGTGAATATCAAGCGCATTTGTTTATCTCGGTATTTTTACCTTTTTCTTTTGTGCTTTTTGTGTTTTTGCAAGATAGTAAGCTTGTTTTTGAAAGAATTAATTTTATTAAATTTGCGTATTTAGCCTTTATGGGTTTTGTAGCGTTAATACTTAGCACAAGTACTAATTTTAATGCAAGCATTACAAGTGAAATTTTCGGCCTTTCAACGCAATTTTTTAAGCCTATTAGTGAGTTAAGCTTTTGTGTATTTTGTGTAGGAATGATATTTTTATTATTTTCATATTTTAAAAATAATGATTTTCATTTTTTGCTAGCTTATATGGGCTTGAGCGTGCAATTTTTATTTTACAATAGTGTTGATTTGGGTTATTATGAATTTGCTTCTTTGGTGTTGATAGGATTTTTAGTGTATAAAGCTTATAAAATAGCCTTTTTTGACACTTTAACCAATTTGCCAAATTTAAAGGCCTTAAGAAGATATGCCCAAGGACTTGAAAATTTTCATTTAGCCTTGATTGAAGTAAAAAATATCAATGAAATTTATCATCAAAAAGACTCAAAAATGGGCGAGTTTATAATGCATGAATTTGCTAGGATTTTAAAAAAAGCTTTACATGCTAGGGTTTTTAAAGATGATAAGGATTATTTTATTATTGTATTTGAAAATGAAAATATAGCCTTTGTGCAAAGCAAGCTTCAAATGCTTGAAAATTTTATGCAAAAATATTGTTTTGAATTTAAAGAACAAAATGTAAAGTTAGAAATTAAACTTTGTTTATCAAGTAAAAATGAAAACATAGAAGAAAGTTTAAAACAAGCAAAATTAGAACTTAGAAGACAAAAGGATTAAAATGTTAGATTTGATTTTTAGAGAGTATGATATAAGAGGGCTTTACCCAAGTGAGTTAAATGAAAAAAGTGTAAAAGCCATAGGCTATGCTTTGGGTTTAGAAATGAAATCAAGGGGTTGTGAGAAAGTAAGCGTAGGCTATGATGCAAGATATAGTGCAAATGAACTTTTTAACTATTTAATCAGCGGTTTAAATAAAGCTAATATGCAAGTTTTCAATATAGGCTTAGCACCAACTCCTATGGGGTATTTTAGCTTGTTTTTTGATGATATTTTTGATGCAAATATCATGATAACAGGTTCGCATAATCCAAAAGAATACAATGGCTTTAAAATAACGATTAATAAAGAAAGTTTTTTTGGTGCTGATTTGAAAAAGCTTTCTTTAAAAGTGCAAGAGTATTTAGAACTTGAAATCAATGATGATTTAAGATATGAAAATTATGATATTAAAAGCTTATACATAGACTTTTTAGCTAAACATTTTTCACATCTTAAGGGCTATAAAGAAAAAATCATTATTGATTGTGCAAATGGAGCTACTGGAGTGATTATAAAGCCTTTGGTGGAAAAATTAAATCTTAATGCACAAATTTTATTTGAAAATCCTGATGGAAATTTCCCAAATCACGCGCCCGATCCAACAGAGCTTGAAAATTTACACGCATTGCAAGTTGCGCTAAAAGAAAATGAAAATGCAAAAATGGGCTTTGCTTTTGACGGAGATGGGGATCGTTTAGTAGTAGCAAGTAAAGACTATGTATTTAAGGGCGATGAGCTTTGCTATTTATTTGCTAAAAATATAAAAAATCCTAGAGTTTTAGGTGAAGTAAAATGCTCTAAAAACCTTTTTGATGAGGTAGCTAAATTTGGTTTTATCATGATGGGTAAGACTGGACATTCTAATATTAAAAAAATGATGAAAGAGCAAAATATCGATATAGCAGCAGAGCTTAGTGGGCATATTTTCTTTAAAGATAGATATTTTGGTTATGATGATGGAATTTATGCATTTTTAAGAACTTTAGAGCTTTTAGTAAATGGTTTTGATATAGAAAAATTAGTTAAAGAATTACCAAAACTTTATGCAAGTGAAGAGATTAAGCTTAAGGTTAGTGAAGAAAATAAATTTCAAATCATAGAAAAATTTAAAGAAAAAGTAAAAGCAAATGCTTTTGAAAATGTGCTTGATTGTAATGAAATTGACGGAGTTAGAATTACCTTTAAAGAAGGCTGGGCGCTTTTGCGTGCTTCTAATACAAGTCCATATCTTATCATGCGTGCTGAAGCTACAAGTGCTGAATTTAAAGACTTTTTAGAAACAAGAGTAAAAGAACTTTTTGAAGAAATCATAAAAGAGCTTGCATAAGTTCTTTTACATCAATATTTTTTGTGTATAAATATGCTCTTAAGAGTTTAGGGATTTTTGCTTTTCTATAAATTTCTTTAAATTCTTTTGGCATTTTCTCACAACTTACAAAAGGAAAAATCAAAACTTTTTCTTGTATGTAAACAATGCCTATTTTATGCGAAATTACTCCATCGCCTTTTAAAGTTTCTTGTCTTTGTTTAGCACTTAAAAGTACTCCAAGTTTTTTAAAACATTTTGCGATTAAACTTTCATCTTTATGAGTAATGTAAATATTTTTAAATTCACAAATATTTTCTTCTTTTAAGTCTTTTTCTAGGTATTTAAAGCTCTTTTTTACTCCATTTGGATAAAGCTTTAAAAACTCATTAGCAAATTTTTTGCGTATGAAATTTCTAAAATATTTTTCATCATCATTACTCTCATCATGAAAATAAGTGATATTGTTTTCTTTTAGGTAGTTTGAAATTTCTTTTTTTGGAATTTCAAGCAAGGGTCTTATGATAGTAAAATATTTTCTTTTTTCAATATCTTTAAAACCAAGTAATTCTCTAAGCCCTGCGCCTTTGGAAAATTGCATTAAAAACCATTCTAGTTTATCATTTAAATGATGAGCTAGTAAAAGATTATCATAAGAGTGATTTTTGCAAAGTTCTTCAAAAAATTCATAACGCAAAGCTCTTGCACAAGCTTCGAAATTTTTTGTTATCTTGGGTGCGGTTTTGATGTAAATTTTTTTATGAAAACGCTTGGCTAATTCTTTAGCACTTTGCTCTTCTTTATCGCTATTTTTGCGAGTTTTGTAGTTTATAAAAGCAAGATCAAAATCTATATTTTTTTCTAAAAGCATGAAAAATAAAGCACTAGAATCACTCCCATGAGAAAATGCTAAAAGATTTTTCCCTTGCTTTAAATGATTTAAATATTTGCTATCAATCATCAAACTTTCTTAAGGCTTTTGCAATGAGTTTTTTATCTAAGCTCTGCGTGATTTCACACTCATAAAGCTCGCCCATTTCTAAATCTCCACAATCACTTTCATTGATGAGAATTTCTCCATCAATATTTCCATCCCAACGCAAATCTTTTGCACCGATGAAAAATTCTCCTTCAGAGCTTTGACCTTCACAAAATGCTAAGGTTTTTTTACCAACTTGTTGATTAAAGCTTTTTTCTATACACTCATCAACAATTTTTTCTATCACTTTTAATCTTGCATTGATGATTTTATTAGGAATTTGTTCCATTTCAAAAGCTGCGGTATCTTCTTCTTTAGAATAAGCAAAAACACTAATTCTATCAAAACCAAATTCTTTTATAAAAGCGCATAATTCTTCAAAGTCCTCATCACTCTCTCCTGGGTGTCCTACTATAAAACCTGTGCGTAAAAATGAATTTGGGGCTTGTTTCATTAAATTTAAAAGCTCGATTAATTTAGCTTTGTTAGCTCCGCGTTTCATGATTTTAAGCATATTATCACTGATGTGTTGTAAAGGCATATCAAAATAATTTACAAAAACTTTTGATTGAATGATTTTTTCTATCACTTCTTTGCTAATACTTGTTGGATATAGATATAAAATTCTAGCAGCCTTTACACCTTGGATATTTTCTATAGCTTCAATAAGCTTTAAAAGTCCATCTTTTTGACCTTGATCAAACAAATACGAACTTGTATCTTGAGCAATAAAAGAAAAGTCTTTATAGCCTTTTTTAACAAGCTCTTTTACTTCATTTATAATACTTTCTAAGCTTCTTGATTTAAGTTTGCCTTTAAAACTTGGTATAGCGCAAAATGAACATTTTTGATTGCACCCTTCAGCTATTTTGATAAAAGCATGATAGTTTGATCCTGTGATTACACGATTGGTATTTTTATCTTGCAAGTAAGTAGAATTTGAAAAAAGATTAGTTTTTTTAAGTATCATTTCATCAATTTTTTCATAATCTCCCACACCGGTAAAAAGATCAACTTCAGGTAGTTCTTTCATTAATTCCTCGCGGTAGCGTTGCATTAAACATCCTGTTACAACTAACAATGAATCTTTTTTTCTTTGCTCGTGTAAGTCTAAAATCGCATTTATGCTTTCTTTTTTAGCACTATCTATAAAGCCACAGGTATTTACAATCAAAACATCAGCTAAGCTTGGCTCATCACAAATTTCATAATCACTTAATCTTCCAAGCATGATTTCGCTATCAACTAAATTTTTATTACAACCTAAAGATATTAAAAAAAGTTTTGGCATATTTCTCACTTTAAATGTTTTATTTTTTGCTAAAATTATAAGATTAAATTATATCAAAATTAGAAAGAAAATTTTTATGGATAATTACGAATACAGCGAACTTTTAAAAAAATTAAAAAACAAAGTTGGAAATATCGCTTCTATTATTAAGCCTGAAGAGATAAAAACAAGATTAAAAGAAATAGAAAATTTAGAAAATTCCCCTTCTTTTTGGAGTGATGTAAAACAAGCAGGCGTTATAGGTAAAGAAAAAACTAAAATTTCAAATTTACTTAAAAATTATGAAAATGCAAATAATGCTTTAAATGATGCAAGCGAGCTTTTTGATCTTGCTAATAGTGAAAATGACTTAGATACTATAGAAGCTTTATTTGAAGATGCAAACAAGCTAGAAGATCTTATTGTAAATCTTGAAATTTCTATGCTTTTAAGTGGAGAAAATGATGGTAAAAATGCCATAGTTTCTATTCACCCAGGAGCAGGTGGAACGGAGAGTAATGACTGGGCTAGCATGCTTTATAGGATGTATTTGAGATTTTGTGAAAGAGAAGGTTTTAAAGTGGAAACACTTGACTTTCAAGAAGGCGAAGAAGCAGGGCTTAAAGATGTTAGCTTTTTAGTAAAAGGTGAAAATGCTTATGGGTATTTAAAAGCTGAAAATGGCATTCATCGTTTAGTAAGAACTTCTCCATTTGATAGTGCAGGGCGTCGCCATACGAGTTTTTCTAGTGTGATGGTTTCACCTGAACTTGATGATGATATTGAAATAGAAATTGAAGAAAAAGATATAAGGATTGATTATTATAGAGCAAGCGGAGCGGGTGGACAGCATGTTAATAAAACTGAATCAGCAGTGCGCATAACTCATATGCCAAGTGGTATAGTAGTGCAATGTCAAAACGATAGAAGCCAACACAAAAACAAAGCCACAGCCTTTAAAATGTTAAAATCACGCCTTTATGAGCTTGAGCTTATGAAACAACAAGATGAAGCAAATTCAAGCGAAAAAAGTGAGATAGGTTGGGGTCATCAAATCCGTTCTTATGTACTTTTTCCTTATCAACAAGTTAAAGATACACGCTCAAATGAAGCTTTTTCACAGGTTGATAATATCTTAGATGGAGATATTAAAAAAATCATAGAAGGTGTTTTAATAGCGCAAAAAGCGCAAGATTGATACTACAAAAGGATATTAAATGGAAAAAATTCTAGTTTGTGTAGATGTTTTAGAGCCTTGTAGGGAAAGTTTGCATTATGGGGTGTATTTAGCTAAAAAGCTAGATTTGCCTTTAATGTTTTTATATACTATAGAACCAAATTTTACTAATGCTGAATTAGCTTGTAGTTTTGGCATAGGCGCTAGTGGATGTGTGATTGAAGATTTAGTAGAAGAGCAAAGTCAAAAAAATGAAAATCTTTGCAAAAAAGGGCAAAGAATTTTAGAAGAATTTTGTGCTTACGCAAAAGAACAAGGCGTAAAAGAATGCTTTAGTGTGCAAAGAGATGGAGATTTAGAAGAGGTTTTAAAAGAATACAATGATCAAATAAGGTTAGCCATAGCAGGTTTAAAAGGCGGAGGTAAGAAAAATAAAATAGGCATTCATACAGAAGAATTAGTAAGAGCTTTAAATGTGCCTATTTTGCTTGTAAATTCTGCTTTTAAAGAGATTAAAAGTGTAATGATGGCTTATGATGGGAGTAATTTAGCTAAAAAGGCTATAGAACAAGCCATTAAAAGACCTATTTTTAAAGAAGCAAAGCGTTATGTAGTAAATGTATCTAAAGATGAAAAAGCTTCTTGTGAATTATTAGCTCAAGTAAGTCAAATTTTTAAAGAAGCAAATTTAAATGTGCAAACTCAATATTTAAATGGAGAGATTACTCAAGCTTTATTTGATTTTGGTGAGCAAAATGATATAGATTTATTGATCATGGGGGCTTACTCACATCACTGGGTAAAAAGTATTTTATTTGGTAGTTTGACAAATGATATTTTAACTAAGGCTAAAAAACCTTTATTGCTGATTCGCTAACATTAATTTATTTTGATTAAAGATTATAAAATAAATACATGAAGAATTTTCATGTATTTATAAATTTAATAATAAAATAAAACTAATTGATATAAAGATTAACCATATAAAAAGAAAAAATGCCATCAAAAATGGTTTAAAACCTGCATTTTTTAAAATATTTTTATGGATATTTACTCCTAAAGCTACCATAGCCATAGAAAGCAAAAGTGTATCTATAGTTTGTATGCTTGGTTTTATATAATTAAGCGCAAAATTGGTATTTAATATTTCAAGTGAGCTAATACCACAAGCAAATAAAAACCACAAAGCAAAATAAGGAATATTTGCTTTAATGGAGATTTTTTCATTATTTTTGCTTAGAAATTTCAATGAAAAAAGACTTAAAAAAATCAAAAAAGGTACTAGCATTAAAACACGCATCATTTTTTCTATGACAGCGCCATCTCCTGCTTGCACAGCTTCACCTGCTGCAACAGCATGTGCAACTTCATGCAAGCTTGCTCCCATGAAATACCCCATTTGCTTTAAACTAAAAAAATCAAACCAACCTAAATTCCAAGCCAAAGGATATAAAAACATCCCCAAAGTTCCAAACACAACCACAGTACAAACTGCTACGCCAACTTTAGCAGAGCCACCTTTAACAATGCTTTCACTTGCCATCACAGCAGCTGCTCCACAAATACTTGAGCCACTACTTATAAGTATGCTTTCTTTAAGATCAAGTTTAAATAATTTTCCTAGTAAAAGCCCTATAAAAAAGGTAGAAAACACTACTAAAAATGCTAATAAAATTCCATTTAATCCAACTTTTTCTAAATCATTAAAAGTAATTCTAAAACCATAAAGTATAATTCCAAATCTTAAAATTTCTTTTGTTGCTATGCCTAAAACTCCTGATTTTTTGAGTAAATTTGCATTTTGATGTGCTAAATTTCCTATTAAAGCTCCTAAAATCACGGCTATGATTAAAGCTGAAATTCCAAGATTTTTAAAAAAATTAAGCTCAGAAATAGCAAAAGCACAAAAAGCAAGAGTAAAAAGCAGTAAAAAAGCTTCAAATTTTCTATGTTTATATATATTTTTATGCATGAATTTTTCCTTTTTTTGTTTTTGTAATCTTAATGATTTTTTTATGATAAGTAAAATTAATTTTATTTGATATAATGATTAAAAATATTTATCAAAAGAGTGCTTATGACTTTTAAACAAATAAAATATTTTCAAGCCTTGTGTAGAAATTTAAATTTAAGAGCTTGTGCTAAAGAATTAAATATAACTCAATCTGCTTTGTCTTTAGCTATATTTGAACTTGAAAAAAGTTTAAACACCAAGCTTTTTGATAGAAATGCTAAATTTTTAAGTTTAAATGAAAAAGGAAAAGTGTTTTTAAAACAAATCACTCCTTTGATTTTAGAATTTGAACGCATAGAAAAAGCAATGCAAGATGATCAAAGCTATGAAATAAGTATGAAAGTTAGTCAAAATGTAGGTACTTATTTACTAGGAACTTTTTTGGATCAAAAGGCAGAAAATATCAAATTAAATTTGTCTTTGGATAATAGTCAAAATATTATCAAAGATATTTTAGATAAAGAAATCGATATAGGTTTGATTGAAGGGATTTGCAAAGATAAGGATATAAAAAAGATTAAAATTTGTGATGATGAGCTTATTGTGGTGAGTAAAAATGACTTCAAAAAAGAATTTTTCATAGATGAATTAAAGGATTTTAAATGGCTAAGTCGTGAGCAAGGTTCAGGTGCAAAAGAAGTGTTTTTAAATGCTTTGCCTAAAGATGTAAAGCTTAATTTGGTTTATGAGTTAAACTCAACTGCTATGATAAAAGAGTTGACTAAAAAAGGTAAATTTTTAGCAGTTTTACCTAAATTTAGTGTTAAAGAAGAGCTCGAAGCTAAAAGTTTATTTGAAGTAAGATTAAAAAATTTTAAAATTTCAAGAGAGCTTTGCTTGATTTATCATAAAAATAAAGAACCAAGCAATAAATTTATAAATTTATGTGAGTTTTTAAAATTTTGCATTCAAAAAGATTTAGCTTAATTCTTGAATACATTTTTTAAAAAGATCTCCTCTTTCTTCATAAGACTTAAACTGATCTAAGCTTGCACAAGCAGGGCTTAGTAGGGCTACTTCATCATTAGTTAAGTTTTGATTGATTTTTTCTACCGCTTTAGGTAAAAACTCACAAAAATGTGCTTTTAAATTAACATTTTTAGCATAATCAAGTATTTTATTGGTGCTTTTTCCTATGGCATAAAGCTCTATATCAAGCTCTTTCATAAAAACAAATAAAGCGCTTAAATCCACTCCCTTGTCATCCCCACCTATGATAAGATGAATTTTTTTATCCTTATAGCGTTTAAGAGCAGCTAAACTAGCATCAAGATTAGTTGCTTTAGTATCATTTACCCAAAGTCTATTTTTATGATCAAATATTTCTTCAAGTTTGTTTTTTTCTATCTTAAACTCGTTTAAAAGCTCATAAGAGCAACGATCTAGTATGATTTTTTCTATACTTAAGGCAATAAGAGCATCAAGCAAAAATGGGGTTTTAAAATGAATTTTTTCTAAATCAATTTGCATTTTTTTAGCTAAATCTTGCTCATCTTCATAGCTTATAACATAAGCATGAGTTGGATAAGCCTCGTATTTTTTAGGTAAAATTACCACATCATTTTCATTCATTCTTTCAAGCACACTAAGCTTTGCTCGCTCATAATTTTCAAAGCTTTTGTGCCAAGAAAGATGATCAGGTGTGATAGGTAAAAGTGCATAAATTTCAGGTTTAGCTACTTTGGTGTAAAAAAGCGAAAAAGATGAGCTTTCTAAAATCCATAATTTAGCACTAATATCCATTTGTGCTAAAGGAGTTCCTATGTTTGCTCCCATTTGTGCATTGATATGTTTTAAAAGATGATGTGTCATTTGGGTGGTGGTGGTTTTGCCATTTGTTCCGCTTATCCAAACACTTTTTGGCATGCCATCATAAAAAAAATCATATTCGCTACTTAAATTTCTTGCTTGCTGTATGAGAAGATGATCATTTGGAAAGCCAGGACTTGGAATTTCTAAGTCACTTTTTAAAGGATCAAATTCACAAGGCGGTAAAAGTGTATTGTTAAATTCATCTTTACTTATACTTGCAAAATGATCATCATAAATATCGCAATTTCCAAAACGATGCGCAAAAGCTTTAGTTGTTTTTCCGTATCCAAAAAGTGAAATTTTCATTATCTTAACTTTATACTAATTAATGCAATGATATTTGCAAGTAAGGCTATCATCCAAAAACGCACAATGATTTTATTTTCCACCCAACCTATTTTTTCAAAATGATGATGAATAGGTGCCATTTTAAATACTCTTTTGTTAAAGATTTTAAAACTTCCTACTTGTAAAATCACTGAAATAGTTTCTAAAACAAATACAAAGCCTATAAGCAAAAGCAAAATTTCATTTTTACTTACTATACCAAGATAGCCTAAAAACGCCCCTATGCTTAAACTCCCACTATCTCCCATAAAAACTTGTGCAGGATAGCAGTTATACCACAAAAATCCCATAAGCGCACCAACTAAAGCCGCGCTTAATACCACAAGTTCTCCTAGACCTTGAATTTTAGGTAAGAATAAATAAGAACTATAAATAGCATTTCCACTTAAATACAAAAAAGCACCAAGACTTAAAAGAGAAAATATAGAAGGCACGGTTGCAAGACCATCAAGCCCATCGGTTAAATTTACAGCATTGGAGCTTGATATAATAACTAAAATCCATAAAAACAACATAAACATACCGCCATCAAAAATAGCATGTTTGTAAAAAGGTAAATAAAATTCAGTATTTATATCAAATAAATATAATAATCCAACACAGATAAAAGCAGCGCTAAATTGCCCTAGTAGTTTCATTTTTGGGCTTAATCCTGCGTGATTGTCTTTTTTTAAAATTTTCCCCAAATCATCAACTAAGCCTATAGTACAAAATAATACTAAACATAATAATCCAACGATTACAAAACTATTATTTAAATCAGCGCTTAAAACACTTGCTATGATAGTAGCAAAGATAAAAACAAGCCCACCCATAGTAGGGGTATGAGATTTAGCTTGGTGTGATTGTGGAGCGTATTCATAAATAGGTTGATTTGCTTTTTTATTTTGAGCCCATTTGATAAATTTTGGCATTAAATACAAACTCAAAAATAAAGCAATAAAAAATGCAAAACCAGCACGCACGCTAATATAAGAAAAAAACATATAATTTGTATATTCTGTAAGATAAAGCAAAATTTTAACCTTGTATTTGTTTTTTAAAAGCATAATTTTAGTAAAATCACATAAATAAATTATAAAAAAGAGTAAAAAATGAGTCAAAAATGTATTTTGATAATCACAGATGGTATAGGACATAATACAAATTCAAACTATAATGCTTTTTTTCATGCTAAAAAGCCAACTTATGATAAGCTTTTTGAAAATACCCCTAATGTTTTGATAAAAACAAGTGGCTTGGCAGTTGGCTTACCTGAAGGTCAAATGGGTAATAGCGAAGTAGGGCATATGTGTATAGGTAGTGGACGCATAATCTATCAAAATTTAGTCAAGATAAATAAAGCCATAGAAAATGACACTTTAAAAGACAATAAGGCTTTAAAAGAATTGTTGCAAAAATGCAAAAGAGCGCATATTATAGGGCTTTATAGTGATGGCGGGGTGCATTCTATGCATACACATTTTAATGCACTTTTAAAAATTTGTAAGCAAGAAAATAAAGAAGTTTTTGCACATGCAATTAGTGATGGTAGGGATTGTCCTCCAAATTCGGGTTTAGAATTTATAAAATCTTTACAGGAATTTTGCGAAAAAGAAGGGGTTAATTTTGCTTCTTTATCGGGAAGATTTTATGCTATGGATAGAGATAAGCGCTATGATAGGGTTAAGTCTTATTATGATGCTTTATTTGCTAAGGCACCAAAGTGTGATGATTTTGCACAATTTATACAAAAAAGCTATGATGAAAATATCACGGATGAGTTTTTAACCCCAGTTATTAGTCAAAACTTTGATGGAATTAAGGCTGAAGATGGTGTGATTTTTATCAATTTTAGAAATGATAGAATGCGTCAATTAGTCGCTTCTTTAACCCAAGAAAGTTTTAATGAATTTCCAAAAGAAGTGCTTATAAAAAATGCCATTACTATGAGTTTGTATGATGAGAGTTTTAAACTACCTGTGATGTTTGAAAAAGAAGAGTTAAATAATACTTTAGCTTCTGTGATAGCTAATGCAAATTTAAGCCAACTTCACACAGCTGAAACAGAAAAATACGCTCATGTAACCTTTTTCTTTAATGGGGGAAAAGAAGAATTAGAATGCAATGAAACAAGAATTTTAATTCCAAGTCCTAAAGTAAAAACATACGATGAAAAACCTCAAATGAGTGCTAAAGAAGTCACAGATGAGGTGCTTAAGGGTATAGAAAGTGGTATGGATTTTATCGTAGTAAATTTTGCAAATGGTGATATGGTAGGACATACGGGTGATTTTGAAGCTGCGATTAGTGCGGTTGAATGTGTAGATGAGTGTTTAGGTAGGGTTATTGCTAAAGCAAGAGAGCATGATTATGCTTTTATTATTACTTCAGATCATGGAAACTGTGAAGCGATGAGGGATGAAAAAGAAAATATGCTCACTAATCACACAACCTTTGATGTTTTTGCTTTTGTCGAAGCTAAAGGAGTAGAAAAGCTTAAAGAAGGCATGGGGCTTAGTAATATAGCACCAAGTGTGCTTAAAATTTTAAACTTACCTATCCCAAAAGAAATGGATGAGGCTTTATTTTAATTTAAAGGAGAACAATGAAATTTAGTGGAAAAAATGTTTTAATAACAGGTGCAAGTAAAGGTATAGGTGCAGCAATAGCCAAAGAATTAGCAAGTTATGGCTTAAAAGTTTGGATTAATTATAGAAGTAAGCCTGAACTTGCTGATGCACTAAAAGAAGAGATAGAAAAAAGTGGTGGTTGTGCGGCTGTGATTAAATTTGATGCAAGTGTTGAAGAAGAATTTACAAGCGCTATTGCAACTATAGTAGAAAGCGATGGTGAGCTTAGTTATTTAGTTAATAATGCAGGTATTACTAATGATAAATTAGCACTTAGAATGAGTATGGATGATTTTTCTTCAGTGATTAATGCTAATCTAAATTCAAGTTTTTTAGGTTGTAGAGAGGCATTAAAAACTATGAGTAAAAAGCGTTTTGGTGCGGTTGTAAATATCGCTTCTATAGTTGGAGAAATGGGAAATGCAGGCCAAACTAATTATAGTGCTAGTAAAGGCGGTATGATAGCTCTAACAAAATCTTTTGCTAAAGAAGGCGCAGCAAGAAATATAAGATATAACTGTATTACTCCAGGTTTTATAAAAAGTGATATGACTGAAGTTTTAAGTGATGAGATTAAACAAAATTATATTAACAATATCCCTTTAAAGCGTTTTGCAGATACAAGCGAGGTAGCTCAAGCTGTGGCGTTTTTATTAAGTGATCATTCTTCTTATATCACAGGAGAAATTTTAAAAGTCAATGGCGGGCTTTATATGTAAGCAAGGTTTTAACCTTGCTTAGTTTCTATAGCTACTACTGCTATAGCAAAACCCCCATCATGCGCTACGCTTACACTTGCTGATTTAATTTTGAATTCTTGCATGACTTTTTGAGAAAAACTAATGTGTGGAGCATTTTTGTCATCTTTAGAGATGATGATGTCAAAAAAAGAACATTCTTTAGAAATTCCAACCCCCAAAGCCTTAGAGGCAGCTTCTTTAATAGCCCAAAATCCGGCTAGAGTGTTGGTATTTTTTATATAACTTTGCTCTTTCTTGGACAAAAATTTATCCAAGAAAAGTGTTTTATGTCTTTCATAAATTTTTTCTATGCGAGAGCATACGACTATGTCACAGCCTATCATTAAGATACTACAAAGTCGGTAAAATAAATATTTTTGATAAAACCATCAGTTAAAACTTCATTGATCTTACCGGTTAATTCATCTTTTAATCTTTCTTTACCCTTTGTAGTGCTTACTTCTTCAAAGGTTTTTGATGTTAAAGTTCTAATGATAATATCTCTAATAATAGCAACTTTTTTATCAAGTTCAGGAGTTAATGTTTCAACATTTTGTTCAAGTTGAATGGTGCATTTTACATATCTTGATCCACCATCACTTAATAAATTTAGCGTAAAAGGTGCTAAAGGATACATCACGCCAATATTTGCATAATCACTCCCTCTAGCTGCTACTGCATTTGTTTTTTTAGGAGCTTGTGCAACTTGTGCGCTTTCTTCGGTTTGCGGGGTAGGATTTTCTTCAGAGCCGCCACTAAACATTAGATAAGCAATTGCTCCTACAATAACAAGTAAAAATACAAATAAAAATACAACGATAATGATTACTAAAGTATTCCCGCCTTTTTTCTTTGATTCACCATGTTCATCCATCATATCATCAGCCATATTTTTCCTTTTATAAAATTTTAAAATGTTATTGTATCAAAAATTATATTTTTTTTAAATTATGATTATTTAATCTTTTGTAAATGTCTATAAACACTAGGTTCTGAAATATTTAAAAGCTCCGCAACTTTAGGAATAACACCTTTTACATTAAATACGCCTTTTTCATATAAGCTAGCTATCATTTTTTGTTTTTCCTTTGGTTTTAAACTTTTATTTTTAAAACTTTCAATATCTATCCCCGTAATATCTTCAACGATTTCTTCTAAATCAAGTTTTATGTATTCTTTATTTTCTTGTTCAGGACTTTCATAAGAATTATCATAAATATTTCCAAGATTTAAAATTTCATCAGAGATTTTTTTAAATGCTGAAGTATCATGATTAATACAAAGCAAACCTTCAAGTTTTTCATCTTTTTTAATAAAAAAAGTAGAGCCTGACATTACTTGTGAGCTTTTAGCTGAAGTTTTATAATGTGTTATATAATCACGCTCTAAATAGATTTTGTTTTTAATCATTTCAATAGCAAAGCCTGTTAGAGGCGAATTTATAGTTCTTTTGCTAATATGATTATTAGCTATTTCTGCTATATTAGTACCATCTTCACTTACATCATGCAAAACTATTTCATAATTTCTTCCCAAAGCATCAGCAAGAAATTTCACTAATTTAATATAGTAAGTTCTTGTTTCTTTATCCATTAAACTCTCCTTGTTTTATTAATTTTGTAGTAAAAATATTTAAAATAAGAGTACTTATTCTTATTTTTCAACAATTTTAATACAAAATAAAAATAATTATGCTTAAAAAAAGATTATTTTTTCAAAAATAATAATTTTTATTGTTTAATTTTATTTTAATAATATAGGGATATAATTTATCAAATAATAAAAATTATTATTTATAAAAAGGAGAAAAGATGAAAAAACTAACCAATGATTTCGGAAATATCATAGCCGATAATCAAAATTCATTAAGCGCAGGTGCTAAAGGTCCACTTTTAATGCAAGATTATATTTTGTTAGAAAAACTTGCCCATCAAAATAGAGAAAGAATTCCAGAAAGAACTGTTCATGCAAAAGGGAGCGGTGCTTATGGAGAGCTTAAAATCACTAAAGATATTTCTCAATACACCAAGGCAAAAGTTTTACAGCTTGGAGAAAATACACCTTTATTTATAAGATTTTCAACCGTTGCAGGCGAAGCAGGTGCAGCTGATGCAGAAAGAGATGTAAGAGGTTTTGCTATTAAATTTTATACTAAAGAAGGAAATTGGGATTTAGTAGGTAATAATACTCCGACATTTTTTATAAGAGATGCATATAAATTTCCTGATTTTATCCACACTCAAAAAAGAGATCCAAGAACTCATTTAAGAAGCAATAATGCTGCATGGGATTTTTGGAGCCTTTGTCCTGAAAGCTTACATCAAGTTACTATTTTAATGAGTGATAGAGGAATTCCTGCAAGCTATCGTCATATGCATGGTTTTGGAAGTCACACTTATAGTTTGATTAATGATAAAAACGAAAGATTTTGGGTGAAATTTCATTTTAAAACCAAGCAAGGTATTAAAAATTTAACCAACGAAGAAGCGGCAAATTTAATAGCAAATGATAGAGAAAGTCATCAAAGAGATTTATATGAAGCTATTGAAAAAGGAGATTTTCCAAAATGGACTTTCCAAATTCAAGTTTTAAAAGAAGATGAAGCAGAAAAATTAGGTTTTAATCCTTTTGATTTAACTAAAGTTTGGCCGCATAGTATTGTGCCTTTAATTGAAGTAGGCGAATTAGTACTTAATAAAAATGTACAAAATTACTTTAATGAAGTAGAACAAGCTGCATTTAGTCCAAGCAATATTGTTCCTGGTATTAGTTTTAGTCCTGATAAAATGTTGCAAGCTAGAATTTTTTCTTATCCTGATGCACACAGATACCGCATAGGAACAAATTATCATTTATTACCAGTTAATCGTGCAAAAAGTGAAGTAAATACTTATAATGTAGCAGGTGCTATGAATTTTGACACTTACAAAAATGGCCTTGCTTATTATGAACCAAATAGTTATGATGATAGTCCAAAAGAAGATAAAAATTACCTAGAGCCTGACTTAGTACTTGAAGGTAATGCGCAAAGATATGCTCCACTTGATAATGATTTTTACACCCAACCAAGAGCCTTGTTTGATATAATGAATCAAGATCAAAAAGAGCAATTATTTAAAAATATAGCAGCTTCTATGAGTGGGGTTGATGAAAAAATTATTGCTAGAGCATTAAGTCATTTTGAAAAAATTTCAAGTGAATATGCAAATGGCGTTAAAAAAGCTTTGAAAATGTAATTTTTACTTGCCACTTTAAAAGTGGCAAACTAAAGATTATAAAGGAAAAATATGTTTAGTAATGAAGAAGAAAAAAGAATTCAAGAGCTTTGCACTATGGCTTTTGATTACGCAAGACAAAATGATTTACAAAATTTAAAGACTATGATAGAAGCGGGTTTGAGTGTGAATTTAAAAAATCATAAAGGCGATAGTCTTTTAATGCTTGCAAGTTATCATAATGCTTATGAATGTGCTAAGTTTTTACTAGAAAATAATGCTAGGGTAGATGAGAAAAATGATAGAGGACAAACTCCATTAGCAGGGGTGTGTTTTAAAGGATATTTACCTATGTGTAAGCTTTTGGTAGAACATGGAGCAAATATTGATGAAAACAATGGTCTTGGTATGACACCTTTTACTTTCGCGTTGATGTTTGGGCATAGAGATATAGTAGAGTTTTTAACAAAGCATTCTAAAAAAAGTTTTCTTAAAAAAATAGCTTTTAGTGTATTAAAAATTTTCAAAAAATAGTTAAAAATTTATAATATATTAAAAATATATTTTATTTATTTAAAATTATCAAAAAATTCTATTATTAAATTATAAATTTTTAAAATTTTTTATTATAGAAATAAAAATTTTAAGCTAAATTAAAATAAATTCAAATAAAATTACCCCTAATTTTTTAATGAAAGGATAACAAATGTCTAACAAAGCAGAAAAATTATGGGGTGGGCGTTTTGATTTACCTACAAATAAATTAGTTGAAGAATATACTGCTTCACTACCAGTTGAGCCAAGACTTGCTCCTTTTGATATACAAGGTAGTATAATTCACTGCACCATGCTTGCAAAACAAGGTATTATAAAAGACGATGAAGCAAAAACTATCATTAAGGGCTTAGAACAAGTTAGAGAAGAAATTCAAAATGGAACCTTTGTTTTTGATATAGCTGATGAGGATATTCATATGGCTGTAGAAAAAAGAATGACACAAATCGTAGGTCCAGTAGGTGGAAAACTTCACACCGCAAGAAGTAGAAATGACCAAACTACACTTGATTCAAAAATGCATATGAGAGCTGTTATTAAAGAAGTATTAACTCAAATTACTACTTTGCAAGAAGAAATTATCCATCAAGCTCAAAAAAATATCAAAGCTATTATGCCAGGTTATACACATTTACAAACGGGCCAGCCAGTGCTTTTTTCACATTGGATTATGGCGTATTTTTGGATGTTAAGTAGGGATTATTCTCGTTTTGAGGATTTATATAAAAGAATGAATGAGTGTCCTTTAGGAGCAGCTGCACTTGGCGGAACTACATTTAATATAGACAGACATTTTTGTGCCAAAGAACTAGGCTTTACTAAACCAACAGAAAATAGCATTGATAGTGTAAGTGATAGAGACCACATGGTTGAATTTACTGCTATTGCTGCAATGTGTTTCATGCACCTTAGTCGTTTTTGTGAAGAGCTTATACTTTTTTCAAGTCAAGATTTTAAATTTATAGAATTAAGTGATGATTTTTGTACAGGTTCAAGCATAATGCCTCAAAAGAAAAATCCTGATGTAGCCGAAAAAATGCGTGGTAAGACAGGTAGAATGTATGGTAATGTTATGGCAATGCTAACTATTATGAAAGGTATTCCATTAGCTTATAATACTGATATGAGTGAAGATAAGGCTCAAGTTTATGATTCTATGGATACTTTAATGGCAAGTTTAAAAATTATAACTCCTATGATAGAAAAAATGCAAGTAAATGCTAATAATACAAGAGCAGCAGCTGCAAAAGGATTTTCAAATGCCACAGATATGGCTGATTATTTAGTAAGAAAAAATATACCATTTAGAGAAGCTCATAGTATAGTTGGTGGTGCTGTGAATTATTGTATTAAACACGGAAAAATGCTTGAAGAGCTTAGCATGGAAGAATTCCATCAATTTAATGAAAATATCCAAGAAGATATTTATGAAGCAATTGCTTTAGAAACTTGTATAGACGCAAGACTTTCTTATGGTGGTACAGGAACTAAAGTTGTATTAGAGCAAATTGAACATGCAAAAGAATTGTTGGATAAATGTAAAAAATAAACAATAAGGGCGAAGATTAGATGGATATTATTTTTATACTTCAACTTTTTATTATTTTTTCTATGATAGCCATAGGTGGTAGATATGGTGGTATAGGACTTGGGGTTGCAGGTGGGCTTGGTATGTGTATTTTGGTGTTAGTTTTTGGTATGCAACCAGCTTCACTTCCTGTGAGTGTTGTGTTTATTATACTTGCTGTGATTACTTGCGTGAGTGTTTTGCAAAGCGCAGGCGGGCTTGATTTGCTAGTAAAAATAGCTGAAAAAGCATTAAAGAAAAAACCTCAAGCTATTGTTTTTATGGGCCCATTAATCACATCCACATTTACAATATTTTGTGGTACTACTTATGTAGCTTTTTCTGTTTATCCAGTGATTGCTGAAGTAGCTGCTCAAGCTAAAATTCGCCCTGAAAGACCACTTTCGGTTTCAGTTATAGCAGCAGGTATTGCAGTGGTGGCTTCTCCTATGAGTGCAGCCACTGCAGGTATGGTAGCCATTTTAGCCATTAGTGGTGTAGGGCTTGTTCAAATATTAGCCGTGGTAATGCCAGCATTTTTAATTGGTGTTATATGTGCTTGTTTGAGCGTTTTTAAAAGAGGAAAAGAGCTTGAGCAAGATGAGGAATTTCAAAGAAGAGTAAGAGCAGGGGAATATCAGTTTTTAACTCAAGATAAACAAGAAGATAAACAAGAAACAGATCCTAAAGTAAAAAGAGCTTTATTAATATTTGCTTTGGGGATTTTAACCATTATTTTCTTTGGGACTTTTACAAATTTGTTACCTCACTATGAGCTTGCAAATGGTAAAATAGAAAGACTTTCTACCCCAAATTTAATTCAAATGATCATGCTTGCAACAGCTTGTTTAATTATGCTTTTTGCTAAAGTTCCTGCTAATAAACTTGGTGAAGCTTCTGTATTTAAATCAGGACTTATAGGCGTTGTAGGGGTTTTTGGTATAGCTTGGATGACAGGGACATTTTTTGAAGCTTACAAGCCTTTATTTAGTGATTCTTTATCACATATTGTAGAAGATTATCCGTATTTATTTGGCGTGGCTTTATTTGCCTTTTCTATGGTGATTTTTTCTCCAGCTGCAACAGTAGCTGCTTTGATGCCTTTGGGTGTGAGTTTGGGAATTCCTCCTCAAATTCTTATCGTGCTTTATCCTTGCGTGAGTGGAGATTTTATAGTTCCAGGAGCTAATCAAATAGCTTGTGTGGCTTTTGATAGAACAGGCACAACAAAAATAGGAAAATTTGTGATCAATCACTCTTATTTAAGACCAGGTTTTGCTTTAATCATTGGTGCTGTTGTGAGTGCTTATTTTATATCGCAAATAGTTTTTTAGCTATTAAAGGCTATTTTTAAATTTTTGCAAATATCTATAGACGCTAGGTTCTGATATATTAAGTGACTTAGCAACTATAGGTATACTTCCTTTTATATTAAAAATTCCTTTTGAATGAAGCTTTTTAATAATCTCATCTTTTTGCTCAGTGCTTAAGCTATATCCTGAATTTAAATATTTTAAGTCTATGTTTTCAGCTAGAATATCTTCTATAGAATGACTAAGTGTTTCTATATTACTCACATTGTGTAAATTTACATTGTTTTGATTGTGAATATCTAATAAATCACTAAAATCATTAATTTTTTCTAGTTCTATGATTTTACTAATAGCATTTCTAAGTTCTGTGGTGTCGTGATTTATACATAAAATTCCTACAATTTTATTTTGGTTTTTTATAAAAAAGGTTGATCCAGTAACGATCTTAGACTTTCCAACCTTTGCTTTGTAATCACATAAAAAATCTTTGTTTAAATACTCTTTTTCTTGTACAAGCTCACTCGCAAAAGAGGTTAATGGAGAATTGATTGTCCTTCCGCTAATATGATTATTTGCAATGGCTGCTATATATGAACCCTCAGGTGAAATCACATGAAAAACTATTTCATACTGATCTCCAAGAACTTGCCCTAAAAATTGAGTGAGTTTGATAAATAATTCTTTTTGTTGTTCATCCATGATCTAGACCTTTTTGTTGTTTTTTGTTATTTTACAAAATATTTTCATCAAAGTTGTTAATATTTACAACAATAAAAAAAATTATTATTATGATAAAAAAATATTGACAATTTATTATTATGATGATAATATTATATTATGATTTCATTTAAACACAAGGAGTATACATGGCAAATTATCCAAAGGCTATAGGACCATATTCAGCTTATAGAGAAGCTAATGGTTTGTTATTTATTTCAGGACAACTTCCTATTAATCCACAAAGTGGAAACATAGAAAGTGAAGATGTAAAAGAACAAACAAGACAATCATTGTTAAATATCAAGGCTATATTAGAAGAAAATAATCTTTATTTTAATAATGTAGTTAAAACGACTTGCTTTTTAGCAAATATTGATGATTTTTTGGCTTTCAATGAGGTTTATTCTGAATTTTTCGCAGCTCCATATCCTGCAAGAAGTGCTTTTGCGGTAAAAGATCTTCCTAAAGGAGCAAAAGTGGAGATAGAGGTTATTGCTCATAAAGGATAGAGCATGTTGGGTTTATTTTTTGCAGGATGTTCTGTATTTTTACTTGTTTTTATGCTCTATAAAAAAATCAACGCCCACATGGCGTTGCTTTTAAGTGGTTTATTCTTGTTAGCTTTAGCAGGAATTTTTGGACTTTCTCCAATTATTAATGAAAAACAATCTTTACATTTAGGTCTTTTTGATATTTTTCAAGTAGTAAATACTAAAATGTCAAGTACTCTAGCAGGTCTTGGACTTACTTTAATGTGTATAGCAGGATTTTCTGCTTATATGGATCATGTAGGTGCAAGTTATGCTTTATTTAAAGTATTTGAAAGACCTTTAAAAGCTGTGAAATCACCTTATGTTTTATTGTTGGTTTCATATTTTGTGATCCAGTTTTTAGTGCTTTTTATACCTTCACATGCAGGTTTAGCACTTTTGCTTATGGTTACAATGTACCCTATTTTAGTGCGTTCAGGTGTTTCTAAGCTTTCTGCGCTTTCGATTATTGCTATTTGTCAATACATTGACCATGGCCCAGGAAGTGGTAATGTAATTTTAGCTGCAAAAACAGCTGAAATTGATCCTGCGGTGTATTTTGTGCATTATCAGCTTCCTACAACTGTGCCTATTATCATAGCAGTAGGTATTGCGATTTATTTTTGCTCAAAATATTTTGATAAAAAAGAAAATTTCACATTTAACCGTGATGATGTTGAAAAAGAATTAGCAGAACATGATGGCAAAAGTGAAGAGCTTAAAAAACCACCTAGAATTTATGCGATTTTACCTATTATACCTTTAGTGTTAATTTTGGGCTTTAGTAGTGTTTTAGATAGCATAATGGTGTTAATGGGATTTACTACCATGGAAGAAGTTAAAGCAGCTTCATCTACTGCAATTAGGATGAATGTGCCAGTTGCTATGATGATTTCAACTTTTATAGCAATTATTTTTGAAATCATTCGTTATAAAAGTTTAATTGATACTTTAAATTCTATCATGGTATTTTTCAAAGGTATGGGACATTTGTTTGTAATCACAGTTTCTTTGATCGTTTGTGGCCAAGTTTTTGCAAGTGGCCTTTTATCGGTTGGTTTTGTAGATACTTTAATAGACTTTGCAAAAGATGCAGGTTTTGGAGTACTTGCTATCATCATAGCAGTTTCTATTTTACTTGCTGTGTGCGCATTTTTAATGGGTTCAGGAAATGCAGCATTTTTTTCTTTTGCACCACTCATTCCAAATATAGCAAAATCTTTTGGAGTTGAAACTATAACTATGATAGCACCTATCCAAATCATGACAGGTTTTGGTAGATGTGTTTCACCTATTGCACCAGCTATTTTGGCAATTTCAGCTATGGCTAAAGTAAATCCATTACAAGTTGTAAAAAGAACAGCTATTCCTATGCTTGTAGCTGCTATTGTTAATGTGATTATGACTTATGTTTATTTGTAAAAAGGACTTAAAATGAATAATAAAACTAAATTAATCCACCTAGGAAGAGGCGATCAAAACGCTGAAGCAAGATCAGTTAATCCAACCTTAATGCGTGCATCAACCATACTTTTTAAAGATCATGCTACTTGGCAAAAATACCGCGAACTAAGAAAAAATGAGCGTGTTTTAAGTTATGGTGCTAGAGGAACAGCTACAAATTTTGAACTTGAAAAACTTATTTGTGAGCTTGAGGGTGGTTATAGAGCACAACTTTTCCCAACAGGGCTTGCAGCATTAGCTATGGTGCTTTTAAATTATGCTAGTAAAGATGCTCATTTTTTAATCACTGATGCTATTTATGGACCTGTTAGAACAATTTGTGATTTATTTTTAACTAAAATGGGTGTAGAAATTGACTTTTTAAAAGCTGATGCTTCTGATGTAGAGGAAAAAATCAAACCAAATACAAAATTAATCCTTTGTGAAAGCCCAGGTTCTATACTTTATGAAATCATAGACTTACCAAAACTTTGCGAAATTGCGCACAAACATAACATACCAGTAGCGATTGATAATACTTATTCAAGCGGGTATTTTTTAAATCCGCTTGAGCTTGGAGCAGATATTTCAGTAATTGCAGCGACTAAATATCTAAGTGGGCATTCAGATGTTACTATGGGTATAGTAGTGATTAATGAAAAAGAATGGAAAAATTTTGACAAATTGCCAGAAGCTTTAGGATTTACTACAAGTCCTGATGATGCTTATTTAGTGCTTCGTGGTATGAGAACTTTAGATGTAAGAATGAGGGCTCATGAAAAAAGTGCAGATGAGGTAGTAGAGTTTTTACAAAGTAGAAAAGAAGTTAAAACAATTTTTTATCCAAAATTAAAAACTCATCCAAACTATGAAGTTTTTATGCGCGATCATAAAGGTGCTAATGGTATGGTAACGATTGAATTTGCAGATGGTATTTCTAAAGAGCAAGCTATTTTGTTTGTAGATAGTTTAGAGTATTTTTCAATCGGTGCAAGTTGGGGTGGATATGAGAGTTTAGCTACTGTTACTACTCCGCCAAGAACGGCAACAGATTGGAGCGCTAGAGGTCCTTTTGTAAGATTTCATATAGGTCTTGAAGATAGTAAGGATTTGATTGCTGATTTAAAACAAGCATTTGAAAAAATAAATTTTAAAGGATAAAACATGGGTGTGAGTGTATTTGATATGAGGTTGCTTCAAGATTCTTGGAGCACCCCTGCAATGAGAGCTATTTTTAGTGAAGAAAATAGAATTCAAAAATGGCTTGATGTAGAAGCTGCTTTGGCAAAAGCTCAAGCAAAACTTGGCATTATCCCTAATGAGGCAGCTACAGAAATAGCTAAAAAAGCGCATTATAAATTTATGGATATGGATTTTATTTTTGCTGAGTTTAAAAAGACTAAACACCCTTTAGTGCCTACTGTTAGAGGTTTGGAAAAAGCTTGTGAAAATGGTCTTGGCGAATATGTGCATTTTGGTGTAACAACACAAGATATCATTGACACAGGCATAGTTTTACAATTTAAAGAAGCTATGGCTTTAATCAAACAAGATTTAAAAGATATAGCTAAAAATTTAGCAAAAATCGCAAAAGAGTATAAGAACACTGCAATGATGGGAAGAACCTTAGCTTTACAAGCTTTACCTATAACTTTTGGACACAAAGTTGCAATTTGGCTAAGTGAGCTTAATCGTCACTATGAAAGAATTATCGAACTTGAAAAAAGATTATATGTAGGATTAATCGTAGGTGCAGTGGGAACTAAAGCAAGCTTAAGTGACAAGGCTAATGAAGTAGAAAAACTTACTTTAGAAAGTTTAGGTTTAGAAGTTCCTGACATCTCATGGCAACCAGCAAGAGATCGTTTTATTGAGCTTGGTTATGTTTTAGGTAATATCAACGCAACCTTTAACAAAATAGCACATCAACTTTTAATCTTAGCTCATAATGAAATCGATGAAATTGCTGAGCCTTTTGGAAAAGGTCAAGTAGGAAGTTCTACTATGCCTCATAAAAGAAATCCTGCAGTAAGTGAAAACGCAGTGACTGTAAGTAATACCCTAAGAGCTAATATTGCAATTTTAAGCGATATAGAAAGACATGAGCATGAAAGAGATGGTCAAGTTTGGAAAATGGAATGGAAGCTTTTACCAGAAGCATTTTTAATGCTTTCAGTGGTATTAGCAAATATGAAATTTGTCTTTGATGATTTAGAAGTTAAAAAAGACAAAATGTTAAAAAATCTTGATACGCTTAATGGCTTTGTATTGGCAGAACGCGTGATGTTTGCTTTGAGTGATCATTATGGTAAGCAACATGCACATGAAATTGTTTATGAAAATGCTATGAGAGGTATAGAAAATCATAAAACTTTTAAAGTTGTTTTACTTGAAGATGAGCGTGTAAGTAAGGTTTTAAGTGAAAAAGACATTGATGTTTTAATGGATGCTACAACTTATGTAGGTTATGCACCAAAATTAGTTGATGAGTTCTTAGAAAAAATCGCTAATGCACAAATTCTAAAGTAGGAAAAAATGTATTTAAGTGAAAAACTAGCCGAATTTATCGTAAATTTAGACTATGAAGCTATTCCTAGTGAAGTAAAACAAAGAGCAAAAGAGCTTATGCTTGATGCACTAGGAACAGCCCTAGCTGCTAAAAATGAAGCTTGTGTTTTAAATGCAACTAAGGCTTTTGAAGCTTTAAGCGTAAATCCTAGTGAAAAAATTTGGAGCGGGGATAAAAAGCTTGATGTAATTTATGCTGCGATGGTAAATGCTATTGCAGCGCATGCCCTTGATTTTGATGATACTCATACTGAAGCTATTTTGCACGCTAGTGCTATTTTAACTCCACTTTGTTTAACTTATGGATTTAGCGTAAGTAAGGATGGAAAAAAAGTTTTAAAAGCCTTTATTGTTGGTTGGGAAATTGCTGCTAGAGTGGGTATAGCAAGCAAAGGAAGTTTTCATAAGCGTGGCTTTCATACTACAGCTATAGCAGGAATTTTTGGTAGTGTGGCTGCAAGTTGTGTTTTACTTGGTTTAAACAAAGAACAAATCATCAATGCATTAGGTTTAGCAGGAAGTTTTGCAAGTGGGGTAAATGAGTTTTTATCTAATGGATCTAATTCTAAAGTTTTACACATAGCTAATGCTTTGAAAAATGGAATTTTAGTAGCAAATTGCGCAAAAGCTAATATGAGCGGTCCTTTGAGTATATTTGAAGGAAGGGATAATGTCTTTAGAACTTTTGGCTTAGAAGATGAATGTGATAAAAATGAACTTTGTAAGGGGTTGAATGAAATTTGGCAAGTAATGCAAGTTTCGTTAAAACCTTATCCAAGTTGTCATTTTGCACATGGGCTTATTGATTGTGCTATGAGTTTAAGAAATGATGGCTTAAAAGCACAAGATATCAAAAGTTTGCATTGCTTTGTAGATGAAGTGCCAATTTCATTTATCTGTGATCCAATAGAAGTAAAATACACTCCACAAAGTGCTTATGCGGCCAAATTTTCCATGCCTTTTTTAATGGCCTTGGCATTTTTTGATGGCAAAATTACTTTAAAATCTTATGAAAATTTAAATAGAGCTGAACTAATAGAATTTGCTAAAAAAATTAGCTATGAGAAGAAAAAATCTAGCGGTTTCCCTAAATACTTTCCAGGACATTTAGAAGCTGTTTTAAATGATGGAAGAGTAATTAAAAAAGATGTGTTTATAAATAAAGGAAATTTTGATAATCCTTTAAGTTTTGATGAATTAAAAGATAAATTTCTTTCTAATGCTAGCATAGTACTTTCTTTAGAAAAGGCTGAGGAATTAGTCAAAAAGCTTCAAAATTTAGAAAATCTAAATGATTTTGATTTCTAGCAATCTCATTTTTTGAGATTGCTTATTATTTTAAAAAATAAATAATTGAATTTTTTATATAATGTCTTATCTTAGTTTTTGTAAGGAAAAACATGACTTTAGATACATTAAAAGACAATGAAGAAGCCTTTATAGTAGGCTTTGAAGCAGATAAACAACTCCAAGCAAGACTTTTTAGTTTTGGTTTTGCAAAAAACAAAAAAGTTAAAAAAATTCGCTCTTCTATAGCAAATTCTACTATTATGGTAGAACTTGATACAACTTGCGTGATTTTACGTTCAAGTGAAGCAAAAATAATACAAATTTCAAAAGAGTTTTAATGAAAGAAATCATCGTTGCTTTAGTAGGTCAGCCAAATGTCGGTAAAAGTTTATTAATTAACGCACTTTGCAAAGCTAATATGAAAGTTGGTAATTTTAGCGGTGTTACGGTTGAAAAGGCTGAGGCTAGATTAATTTATAAAAATTATGAGTTTAAATTTATAGATTTACCAGGAACTTATGCATTAGATGGTTATAGCGAAGAAGAAAAAATTACAAAAGATTTTTTAAAAAAGGGTAAATTTGATCTTGTAGTAAATGTGCTTGATTCTACAAATTTAGAGCGTAATTTGATTTTGAGTGCATCTTTAATAGAAGCTAAAATCAAAATGATTATGGCTTTAAATATGCAAGATGAAGCTAAAAATGAAGGTTTTAGTATAGATTTTAAAATTTTATCCCAACTTCTAAATACACCTTGTCTTGGCGTGTGCGCTAAAACTAAAGAAAATCTAAATGCACTTTTGGATTTAATCATTTCAACCCATGAAGCTAAATTTGAAGCTAAAGAGCGTGTTTATAGTGATATCATAGAAGAAGAACTTGTAAAAATAAGTGAATTTTTAAATCAAAATGAAATTACTTATTTAGATTTTTCTACAAAAGATTTAGCGATAGCTTTGCTTAAAAATGAAGTTAATATAGTCATTTCGCATGCTTTGAGAAAAATACTTGATGAAGCTTTAGAAAAAATTTACATGGTATATCATAGCAAAGATATGGAAAGTATTTTTAAAGAAGAGCTGATTGCTTTTGCAAATGGTATATGTGTTAAGGTTTTAAGCAAGAGTGTTAAGTATAAAAATCATACTAAAGAAATAGATTCTATTTTAATTAATAAATTTTTAGGAATTCCTATATTTTTGTTTTTTATGTGGGCTTTATTTCAACTAACCTTTACTTTAGGTCAAATCCCTATGGATTATATAGAAATGTTTTTTGCTAATTTAGGTGATATGGTAAAAAATAATATTAGCAATGAATTTATCGCTTCAGCCTTAGCTGATGGTGTTTTAGGTGGGGTTGGTGCGGTTATAACTTTTTTACCAAATATTATGATTTTATTTTTTGGCATAGCTTTGCTTGAAACAACTGGATATATGGCTAGGGTTGCATTTTTACTAGATGGAATTTTATATAAATTTGGCTTACATGGTAAAAGTTTTATCCCTTTAATCACGGGTTTTGGCTGTTCAGTACCTGCATTTATGGCTACAAGAACTTTAAAAAATAAAAAAGATAGATTATTAACTCTTTTTATTATTAATTTTATGAGTTGTGGCGCAAGACTTCCTGTATATGTGCTTTTTGTTGGAGTGTTTTTTCCTGCTGATGCGGCGGGAAATTATCTTTTTGGGATTTATCTTTTGGGTGCGTTTTTGGGTTTGATTGCAGCTAAGATTTTAAGAATGAGTGCTTTTAGAGGACAAGATGAACCTTTTGTAATGGAAATGCCAAAATATAGAATGCCAAATTGGAATTTGGTATGGTTTATGGTGTTTAACAAAGCCAAAATGTATTTAAAAAAAGCAGGAACATTTATTTTGATAGCTTCTTTGCTTATTTGGTTTGCGAGTAATTTTCCTGCACAAGAAAATAATACTCAAGATGCTTTAACTCAAGAGCTTCAGATAGAAAATAGTTATCTTGGACAATTTGGCAAAGCAATAGAGCCTATTTTTGCACCACTTGGCTTTGATTGGAAACTTAGTGTATCTTTGGTAAGTGGTTTAGCGGCTAAAGAAGTGATGATTTCTACTATGGGTGTGCTTTATTCTTTAGGTGATGAAGTTGATGAGACAAGTTTAAATTTACAAGAAGCCATAAAAGAAAACATCCCTTTTAGCACAGCAGTTGCTTTTATACTTTTTGTTATGATTTATAATCCTTGCTTTGCAGCAACTATAGTTTTTGCTAAAGAAGCGGGAAATAAAAAATATGCATGGTATCTTTTTATATTCACATCTTTATGTGCGTATTTGATCGCTTTTGTAGGGATTAATATTACTAAATTGATAATTTAATCATCTTTATGATGATTAAATTTCCATTTTTTGCTCTAAAGAGTGTTGCCAAAAGGCCGTTTCAAGTCTTATAGTAGTATAAAAAATTTCGTTTAATTTTTTAAATTTTTCTTCACTAATGCTATTTGTATAAGAATTAAAAAAGTCTTTAAATTCTTTAATTTCATCTTGAAATTCTTTACCTGCATAGGTTAAAATCCACTCTTTGTAAGGATGATTTTCTAAGCTTTTTTCACTAAGTCCTTTATAAATTTCTTCCCCTATATATGCATAACCTATAGCACAAGCACTCAAAGCACACAGCATATCCAAATAATCTCCATTTTGTCCCACACTTAGTAAGTATCTTGTATAAGCAATATTAGTTAAACTTTCATCTTTATAGTCAAGTTTTTCTACATCAATGCCTAGTTTTAAAATACTTCTGTGAAGTTCCAATTCTCCTTCTAAAGTGTAGTTTTGATTTTTAATAGCAAATTGAATTTCTTTAGCGTTATTTGCATTTAAAGCAAGCAGGGCATAGCATTTTGCATAATTGTTTAAAAAGATATAATCTTGTTTAAGATAAAACAAAAATACATTTTTTTCTAAAGTGCCATTTTGAAGTTTTTTTACAAATTCATGATAGATGTATTGATCCCAAGTTTTTTTATTTTCTTTTATAAGTTTATCCAAAAGCATTAATTTCCTTTGTTAAAAATTAAGCTTTTATTTAAACACAGATAATTAAATTTTTCGTAATAATCTTTAATTTTTAACTTTTTAAACAAGAAATTTATTTTTTTATTGTAAAATGCGTTTTAATTTTTTAAACTAGGAGATAAAAATGGCAATTTTTGATGATGTAAAAAAAGTAGTTGTTGAGCAACTTAGTGTTGATGAAGATGCAGTTAAAATGGAATCTAAAATCATTGAAGATTTAGGTGCTGACTCTTTGGATGTTGTTGAATTAGTTATGGCTTTAGAAGAAAAATTTGATGTAGAAATTCCAGACAGTGATGCTGAAAAACTAGTAAAAATCGAAGATGTTGTTAATTATATAGAAAATCTTCAAAAATAATTTTAATTTTTAATAAGGAGTGCGGTTTGAAACGCGTTGTAGTAACAGGTATAGGAATGATCAATGCTCTTGGCTTAGACAAAGATAGCTCATTTAAAGCAATTTGTGATGGCAAAAGTGGCGTTGATAAAATCACTCTTTTTGATACCACTGATTTTCCAGTGCAAATTGCTGCTGAAGTAAAAAATTTTGATCCTTTAAGTGTCTGTGATGCTAAAGAGGTTAAAAAAATAGATCGTTTTATACAACTTGGTATTAAAGCAGCAAAAGAAGCTATGGAAGATGCTAAATTTGATGAAACTTTAAACAAAGAAGAATTTGGTGTAGTTTCAGCAGCTGGTATAGGTGGTTTACCAAATATAGAAAAAAATTCTGTTACTTGTGCACAGCGTGGATCACGCAAAATAACTCCTTTTTTCATACCATCAGCTTTGGTTAATATGCTTGGTGGGATTATTTCAATCGAGCATGGATTACAAGGACCAAATATCTCGTGCGTAACTGCTTGTGCAGCAGGAACTCATGCTATAGGTGAAGCTTATAAAAGCATAGCTTTAGGCAATGCAGATAAAATGCTTGTAGTAGGCGCTGAAGCAGCTATTTGTGCTGTAGGTATAGGTGGCTTTGCTGCTATGAAAGCTCTTTCTACTAGAAATGATGATCCAGCTAAAGCTTCAAGACCATTTGACAAAGAAAGAGATGGTTTTGTAATGGGTGAGGGTGCTGGTGCTTTAGTGTTTGAAGAGTATGAGGCTGCTAAAAAGCGTGGAGCTAAAATTTATGCTGAGTTGGTAGGTTTTGGCGAAAGTGCGGACGCACATCATATCACTTCACCTACTTTGGAAGGGCCATTGCGCGCTATGAAAAAAGCCTTAAAAATGGCAGGAAATCCAAAAGTAGATTATATTAATGCACACGGAACTTCTACTCCAGTAAATGATAAAAATGAAACAGCAGCTATTAAAGAACTTTTCAAAGATCAAATTCCTTTAGTTAGTTCTACAAAAGGTCAAACAGGCCATTGTTTGGGTGCTGCTGGTGCTATTGAAGCTGTTATTTCTTTAATGGCACTTGATCAAGGTGTATTACCACCAACTATCAATCAAATCGTAGCAGATGAAAATTGCGATCTTGACTATATACCAAATACTGCAAGAAAAAGCGAAGTTAATGTTGTAATGAGCAATTCTTTTGGTTTTGGTGGAACAAATGGTTGTGTGATTTTCAAAAAAGTAGATTAATATGGCTTCTTATTTAGATTTTGAAAAAAATATTCAGCAAATTGATGAGGATTTAGCAAATGCTAAAATCAAAGGCGATGATGAAGCAGTAAAAATTTTAGAAAAAAACCTTGAAAAAGAAACTCAAAAAGTTTATAAAAATTTAAGTGATTACCAACGCTTACAGCTTGCAAGACATCCTGATCGTCCTTATGCGCTTGATTATATTCAAGCTATACTAAGTGACGCTTATGAAATTCATGGCGATCGTGCTTTTAGAGATGATCCTGCTATTGTGTGTTATGCAGGTTATATAGGTGGGAAAAAAATTATTGTTATAGGTGAGCAAAAAGGTAGAGGTACTAAAGATAAGCTTCATAGAAATTTTGGTATGCCTCATCCTGAAGGTTATAGAAAAGCTCTAAGAGTAGCAAAAATGGCTGAAAAATTTGACATACCGGTGTTGTTTTTAGTGGATACTCCGGGTGCTTACCCAGGAGTAGGTGCTGAAGAGCGTGGTCAAAGTGAGGCTATAGCTAGAAATTTATATGAGTTAAGCGCCCTTAAAACAATTACTATAGCAGTAGTCATAGGCGAAGGTGGAAGTGGCGGTGCTTTGGCTATAGGAGTAGCTGATAAACTTGCTATGATGAAAAATTCAGTTTTTTCTGTGATTTCACCTGAGGGTTGTGCTGCTATTTTATGGAATGATCCATCAAAAAGTGAAGCTGCTACTAAAGCCATGAAAGTAACTGCTGATGATTTAAAAACCCAAGGTTTAATAGATGATGTCATCGAAGAGCCAATGAGTGGAGCTCATAGAGATAAAGAAAACGCGATTAAAAATTTAAGTGATTATGTCTTAAAAGCTATAGAAGAGTTAGAACAATACGATAAACGTGAATTAGCTGCATTAAGAATGCAAAAAATCTTTAAATTTGGAGCTTTTGCTGAATAATTTGCATTTTTATGCAAATTTCAACTTTTTTTAAAAAAACTATTGTATAATTGCAACTTCAATTCAGTGGTTGGATAGCTCAGTCGGTAGAGCAGCAGACTGAAAATCTGCGTGTCGGCAGTTCGATTCTGCCTCTAACCACCATCTTCATTTTCTATTATAAAAATCATCTAATTCTTGAAGTTCATTTTCACTAAATCCTGCTTGTATTCTAGCTGTTTTATTATATACTTTTCCTAAAAGATTAAATTCTTTATATTTGGCGCAAAGATCAAGGTAATCATCATTTTCATTTTTTGCATAATTCCACCAAAAATCTCCTTTATTTACATGTTTAATCTCATCATTTAATATAATGGTAAAAATTTCACCAAATAAACTTTTTATAGGATGATTAGTTGTGTTTAATTTTTCTAAGACAAAAGGATTGGCATCAAGTCCTTTTGCTTCAAGTCCTCTATGCACTATGCCCATTCTGTGAGCAAGATTATCTTTGGTTAAAAATAAGGCTTTTTCAAGATTATCATGGGCATAGAAATCTCCATATTTAAAACCAAGTTCATTTAAAGTTTTTTCTAAAAGTAAAAAATGTTTAATTTCCTCATCAGTTACTTCAAGCCAATCTTGATAAAATTTCAATGGCAAATTTTTAAATCTATAGCTAGCATCTAAGGCCAAATTTATAGCACTATATTCTATATGTGCAACTGAATGTAATATTTTAGCTAAAGATAAAGTACTATTTGCTTCTTTTGGACGCCTTATTTTCATAGGATGAAGGATTTTAACTTGTGAGTTTTCATAAATGATCGCTTCATGTGAATGATTAAAATCATACAAATTAGATTTAAAATTTTCATAAAATTCATTAAATAATTCAATCTTTTTGAAAATATCTTTGTGATATAAAATTTTTTCTAATTCTTCAAAGAAATTTCTTTTCATTTTTAAACCTTGTTAAATATTATATAAGATAAAAAAGTATAATATAAAAATTTTGAAAATTTAAAAAGGTTTGCTAAAAATATGTTTAATGTCATACATGCTCTTTTTTTTAGAGAGTTAAAGACAAGATTTGGTATTAATAAATATTTGGGCTATTTTTGGGTAATCGGAGAGCCTATGATGGTAATCTTAGTGATTACTTCTATAATCACACTTATTAGAGAGTTTCGCCATCAAATCATGCCCGAGGGTGTTTCTATCTTTTTATTTTTAGCAGTAGGGATTATACCTTTTTTTATGTTTAGAAGTATTATTAATCAGCTTTTAAATGGCATTAGTTCTAATCTAACTTTATTTGCTTATAAGCCAGTAAAACCTATACATGTCTTTATTGCTAGGACTATGCTTGAATTTTGTATTTATTTTACTATTTTTATTTGTGTGATGTTTTTAGCTGGATGGTTTTTGCATATGCAAGTTATACCTAAACACTTTTTAGAAGTGATGTTTTCACTTTTTTTACTTATAGTGTTTGGTTTTGCTATGGGAATGTGTTTTGCTATAGCAGGACATTTTGCGGAGCCTTTAAAAATGGCATTGGGTTATTTAAATGCTGTTTTATATTGGACTTCTTTGGTGGTATTTCCTATATGGATAGTTCCAAAACCTATTTTAGACATTTTATATTACAATCCACTTTTACATATTATGGAACTTTTAAAATATAATTTTTTTCAAAATTATCCATTACTTGATGATTATAATTACTATTATCCTATTGCATGCTTAAGTGTGATTTTGTTTTTGGGATTGTTTTTTTATTATTTTACTAGAGAAAAGTTGATAGCGGTGCGATGATAAAATTAGTTAATTTAACCAAATCTTTTTCTTTGCGCAATGGTGGAAGGCATTATGTTTTTAAAAACTTAAGTTTTGAGTTCCCTGAAAATTGCAGTATAGGTTTAATGGGGCGCAATGGTGCTGGAAAATCAACCTTAATGAAACTTTTAAGCGGTTCCTTGCTTCCTGATAGAGGTAAGATTATAACTAATAAAAAATTATCTTGGCCTCTAGGCTTAGCAGGTGCGTTTCAACATAGACTTTCAGCAAGAGATAATGCACGCTTTGTAGCTAGAGTATATGGTTACAAAGGAAAGGCTTTAGAAGAAAAGATTAAATTTGTGGAAGATTTTGCTGAGCTTGGTAAATTTTTTGATGAGCCTATGAATACTTATTCAGCAGGTATGAGTGCTAGAATATCTTTTGGCTTAAGTATGGCTTTTGATTTTGATTATTATTTAATTGACGAAGCAGGTGCTGTGGGAGATCCTAAATTTAGAGAAAAAAGCTCTAAAATCTATAAAGAAAAGCTAAGCCAGTCAAAAGTTATCATGGTTTCGCATAATGTAGCTGAAATTAAACAATGGTGTGATAAAATTATATTCATGCAAGATGGACAAGCTACTATATATGATGATGTAGATGAGGGTATAGCGGTGTATCAAGGAAAAATAAATGCAAAATGAATTATTAAAAAAACTTAAAAATTTAGAAATATTTAATTCTTTTAAAATAGTATTAATTTTGACAGCATTTGTTGTATTTTATTATATTTTTATAGCAGCAAATCGCTATGTGAGTGAAAGTGTTTTAAGTGTGAAATCAACCACAGGAGATAGCGGAGCTATTACTGGAATTGCCGCATTTTTGACTAATAATTCTTTTTCAAGCGAGGATATTAATTATTTAAAATCTTATATTCATTCTTTAGATATGTTAAATATCTTAGAAGAAAAAGTTCAAATTCGTGAGTTATATCAAAAACAAAAACTTGATTTTTTTTATAGTATTTCCTCATCAGCCAATCAGGAAGAGTTTTTAAAGTATTATCAAAACCGTGTTAAAATTACTCAAGAAAACTCAGCTAATGGGCTTTTGCGTGTAGAAGTTGAAGGTTTTGATCCACAAAGTGCACATTTGATAGCTTCAACTATAGTTAAAGAAAGTGAAAAATTTATCAATGAAATTTCACACAAAGCCGCAAGAGATCAAATGCAATTTGCCGAAGAAGAACTTTTGCAGTTTAAAAAAAGATATCAAAAGGCTAAAGATGAGCTTTTAGCTTTTCAAAACAAATATGGAGTATTTGATCCACTCAAACAAGCAGAAGGCACTCTAAAACTCATAGCTGAACTTGAATCAAAAATAGCAGCCAAAGAAGCTGAGCTTTTAATGATGCAAAGTTATATAAACGATAATGCACCACAAATTGTTACTATAAAAAGTGAAATCACAGCTTTAAAAAAACAACTTCAAAAAGAAAAATCCAAAGTTTCATCCCCAAAATCCTCTCAAAAACTCAACGATCTTGCAGCTAAATTCCAAGATCTAACCATAGAAGCAGGTTTTGCAGAAAGTGCTTACACAGCTGCATTAAAAGCTTATGAGAGTGCTAGGATAGAAGCTTTAAGAAAGATAAAGCAGGTGGTTATAGTGCAAAGTCCAAGTTTACCTCAAAGTGCTAAATACCCAGAAGCTTTGTATAATATACTCACAGCTTTTATGATTTTATCTTTGATTTATGGAATTGTTAAATTTATTAAAATGATTATAGAGGAGCATAGATACTAATGAGAAAGATATTTTTATTTTTACTTTTACCTTTGTTTTTATTTTCAGCGGTAGATGTTTCTCAAATCGCAAAAACACAAGCAGATAGTATAAAGCAAATTCAAGATAAAGAATTTTTACAAAGTGATTTAAATAAAACAGCAATTATAAATGCTAAAGTTTTTGGTGCACATTTGTTTAATGGAAACTTTACTAAATTTACCCAACATGTTTATAATCCTGATTATAAACTAGCAGTAGGCGATAGGATTAATGTAAAAATTTGGGGTGCGGTAGAGTTTATACAAACCTTAACAGTAGATTCTCAAGGAAATATTTTCATACCAAAAGTAGGTGCTATTAATCTTTTGGGTGTGAAAAATAGTGCTTTAGTGCAAGTTATTACAAAAGCTATTAATAAAATTTATAAAAGCAATGTCTATGTATATGCAGATATGGATATTTATCAAAATGTATCAGTTTTTGTTACAGGAAATGTGAATCAACCAGGCCTTTATCAAGGATTAAGTTCAGATTCTATTATACAGTATTTAGATAAAGCAAGTGGAATTAATTTAGAATATGGTAGTTTTAGAGATATTCAAATTTTAAGAGATAATAAAGTTATTAAAAAAGTAGACTTGTATGATTTTTTACTTAAGGGTCAGCTTGATCTTTTTCCTTTTAGAATGGGTGATGTGATTTTAGTGGGTAGTGTGCAAAAGTATGTTTTTGTTGAAGGAGATGTGCAAAAGCCCTTTAGATTTGAGTTAAGTAATGATATTTTAAATTTAGAAGATATAGCCAAAGTTGCAGGAGCTAAACCTATAGTAACTAATGCTGTGGTAAAAAGCTATAGGGATGATCATAAATTACATGTGGATGCTTACAGCAAAAAACAGTTTTTAGGTGTGAAATTATACAATGGCGATGAGATAGAGTTTAGACCTGATTATACTGCGCAAAATATTAGCATTAGCATAGAAGGTGAGCATAGCGGGTTGCATTCTATGGTAATAAAAAAAGGCACAACTTTAGCTGAACTTGCTAAAATGATTACAGTTAATGATCAATCAAACATCAATGCCTTACAAGTTTTTAGAAAAAGTGTAGCAGCTACCCAAAAACAACTTATCGAAGCCCAGCTTAAAGAGCTTGAAACACTAGCTCTGACAAGCTCTTCAGTTAATGCTGAGCAAGCTAGTATTAGAGCTACTCAAGCTAAGACGATTTTAGAATTTATTGCGCGTGCAAAGCAAGCTCAGCCAAAAGGACAAATCGTTATAGACAATGTCAAAGCATATAATTCTATAGTATTAGAAGAAGGCGATGTAGTGAATGTGCCTAGTAAAAATAATCTTGTTTTGGTTCAAGGTGAAGTTTCTATACCGGGTGCATTTGTATATATGGACAAAGAAAAATTAAGATATTATATTAACCTAGCAGGTGGTTTTAGTGATAGAGCAGATATATCAAGAGTTTTAGTAATCAATGCTAATGGTAAAGCAACTAAATACAGTGGTAGAAGCTCAGCAGATATCAAAGCGGGAGATTCTATTTTAGTTTTACCAAAAGTAGATAGTCAAAATTTACAAATCTTTAGCATGTTAACACAAATTTTATATCAAATAGCTATTGCAACTAATGTAGTGTTAAATATATAGGAATTTAGATGAGCCAAATAGATGCGATTAAAATAGCCAAAGAAGTTTTTGAGATAGAATCAAAAACGATTTTAGATTTATGTGATAACTTAGATGAAAATTTTAGTAAAACCATTGATCTAATTTTATCTATCAAAGGTAGATGTGTAGTAAGTGGTATGGGCAAGTCAGGCCATATAGGGGCTAAGATAGCTGCAACCTTAGCTAGTACAGGTACCCCGAGCTTTTTTATGCATCCGGGTGAAGCATTGCATGGAGATCTTGGTATGCTTACAAGCGAGGATGTACTTTTGGCTATTTCAAATTCCGGAGAAACTGAAGAGGTTTTAAAACTTATACCTGTGATTAAAAAAAGAAAAATTCCTTTAATTGTCATGGCAGGAAATCAAAACTCTACTTTAGCTAAACAAGCAGATATTTTTATAAACATAGCAGTAAAAAAAGAAGCTTGCCCGCTTCAGCTTGCTCCAACTTCTTCTACTACGGCCACTTTAGCTATGGGTGATGCTATAGCAGTAGCTTTGATGAGAGCAAGGAATTTTAGACCTGATGATTTTGCTTTATTTCACCCAGGAGGAAGTTTAGGTAGAAAGCTTTTAACTAGGGTGGGTGATTTGATGGTGTCAAATAATCTACCTATGGTAAACCCTGAGAGTGAATTTAATGAGTTAGTTGATGTGATGACTAGTGGCAAATTAGGACTTTGTATAGTACTTGAGAATGAAAAACTAGTTGGAATCATCACAGATGGAGACTTAAGAAGAGCTTTAAGGGCAAATGGTAAGCCAAGATTTGATTTTAAAGCTAAAGAAATCATGAGTGAAAAACCTAAAACTATAGAAGCAAGTGCTATGGCAAGCGAGGCAGAAGAGCTTATGCTAAAACATAAAATCAAAGAAATAGTTGTCACTCAAGATGAAAAAATAGTAGGCATTATACAACTTTATGCGATAGGAAATGTGTGAAGCTTTCCATTGTTATACCTTTTGGTTTAAGTAAGGAAAGAATTTATATAAAAGACCGTGTTATTCAAAAAGCATGTGAGTTTAAAAGTGATGATAGGGTTGAATATATATTTGTTGAAGGATATTCTTCTTTAGAAAATGATTTAAAGCGTGTTATCGAAGAAAATGGACATATTTATCTTAAAGATGAAAGTCAAAAAGATTTTTTCTCGCAAGGCAAATGTCGCAACTTGGGTGCATCTTTTGCAAATTCAGATGTAGTGATGTTTTTAGATGTGGATTATTATTTATCACAGCAATCTTTAGAGTATATTTTAGATCTTATTAATGTTAAAGAAATAGCTTTAAAGCCAAATCATATTTTATCTTTACCAGTTGTATTTTTAAATCAAAAAGGTAGTGAATTTATTGAAAATCAAGATAAAAAAATATGGGATGGTTTGATAAAAAATGATTTAATTAGTGGAAAAAAAGAGTGGATCAAATTTTTTGCTCCAAGTTCTACTTCTAGTATAGTGATTAATAGGCATAAATTTTTAACACTTGGTGGAAATGATGAGCGATTTATAGGCCACGGATATGAGGATTTTGATCTTTTAGCAAGAATTTTATACTCTTGTATTGATTTAGAGCAAATACCAGCTAATTTAAACTATGATGCAAGAAATTGGAATTTTAAAAATTTTGAAGGATTTAGAGCTTGGTTTGCTTTACTTGGATATGAAGCAAGTTTTCATGGGGTGTATTTATATCATTTTCATCATGATGAACCAAATCAAAATGGCTACATGGATAATAAACACAAAAATCATCAAAGATTTTACAAACATATATCAAATATTAAATCACATTCTATAAAGCATTTATGTGATAAAAGTGTTTACCGAGATAATGTTTTATTTATTCATTCCAAGGAAATATTATATTCCATAAAAGAAATACTACCTTATATAGGTAATATTATATATATAAATGAAGATAATTTAATTTACAAAAGCCAAAAAGAACTCGAAAGTATAATCACGGAAAAACAAATTCATAAAGTTTTGCTTTTAAATGAGTGCATTAAAAATGAAAATCTATTAGATTTTTTTCAAAAGCTAGATTTGGATATTGTTTATTTTGAAAAAGGAATTTTACCCGAGTCATATTTGATAACTAGTAACAAAAATAAAATGTTAGAATTTGATAAAACTTTATATCAAGATGAAATAACACAAGCAAGATTGTATTTAAAAAGTTTATCAAAAGAAGACAATGATAAAATTTTAAATTTTATGGTAGAAAAAAATATAGATAAAAATGATTTAGATTTTTTTGTAAATTTTTTAATTAATGTTTTATACTGTTTTGGTAAAAAAGAACAAGAAATTATAAAATTTTATAAGATAAATCTAGAAAATAAAAAAATATTTTTTAAAGATATTCAAAAAAGCAAATATAGTTTAAATTCTTTGATTTATAAGCCTTTTATATACGAAATTTCATCATTTTCATTTATGAAAATATTTAATAAATATATAGGTTTAAAGCTTATACAAACTAAATTTTCTCATACGAAGTTTTATCGTTTATTTCAAAAATTTTTTTATAACCCAAAAGCGTTTTTTGATGATTCTAAATTTTTTAAAAAGTTTAAAAATGCAAACTAAAACCATAGGCGTAGTAATCCCCATATATAATGTAGAAAAATATCTAAAAGAATGTTTAGATAGTGTAATCAATCAAACTTATACTAATTTAGAAATCATACTAGTAAATGATGGCAGTACAGATAAAAACTCACTTAATATTGCAAAAGAATACACTTTAAAAGATAAAAGAATTACTCTTTTTGATAAAAAAAATGGTGGACAAAGCAGTGCTAGAAATGTAGGTATAGAATATTTTAGTGGAGAATATAAACTCAAAAATAAAACCCAAACTATAAAAGAAAATTCTTTAATAGAATTTAACATAGAAGGTAATAATCCTTATGAAATATATACTGTATATAAAAGCTATAAAGCTTTTAATGATGAACAAGATTTAACTAACTTTACTTATCCTATTATAGATTATATTATCTTTTTAGACTCTGATGATTATTGGGAATTAAACTGCATAGAAGAATGTGTACCTAGAATGGATGGGGTAGATGTGGTGTGGTTTGATTATAGACCTTTGTATGATAAAGTTAAAAGAAAACATATTAGCCAAATGACTTATTTTGACTATAAAAATGAGATTATCATCACGCCTAAAGAATGGCTAGAGAAGGCTAGAGAAAAAAAACTTTTTTATTTTTGGTTTGCTTGGCAAGGTATGATCAATTTTGATTTTTTAAAAAAAATAAAATTAAAATTTATTGATGGGATTTTTGCAGAAGATTGCCATTTTGGAGTGTTATTATTTGCATTAAGTAAAAATATTTATATATTTCCAAAGCAGATATGTATATATCGCTTAAGAGAGTTAAGCTCTATGAATTTTACTAATAAAAAATGGATAATACATCCTAATTCACATCTTAAAAAAATAGATGTTTTTGAGAATTCAAATACGACTAGACTATATTATGAAAGTGCAAGCTGGATGCAAATCGCATTAGATTTTATCAAATTTATTAATTCCAATCACTATTTGAGTGAAGATATAAAAACACATTTTTTGCCAGTAGTTTGTAATAAGGCTTTAACTTTGCAGAGATTTGAGAAAGATCCATTGTGTTTAAAAAAATCTACTAAAAATTTAAAAATATATATACAAAACCAACCCTTAGGAGCAGTTGATAGAGTGAAAGAATATCTTTCGTATAAACTTACAAAAGAACTTTCTAGAAAAAAAGGTATATTAAGATTAACTTTGCCCTTTAGCGTTATTAGAGTATCTTTACAACATCAAAAAGACACCATAGAATATAAAAAAAGTATTAAAAGAAATGTTTTAAATAAAAGATTGCCATTAGAATTTTACAGAGATTACCAGCAGGCTTTGAGTTTAAAAAATCAAAAATTAATTCAATCGTTGCATGGTATTGGGCTAAAAATCATGTCGCTTAAAGGTTAAGCTATGATTTTAAATTCTAAAAAATTAAGAAAGTTTAGAACTA